>NZ_CAXTBM010000039.1:28269-61502 GCF_964242765.1 uncultured Hymenobacter sp. | reverse complement strand
TATACCATAGCCGGAACCGCCTCCATTGCCCCCGCTGCTGTTGGCCCAAAGCCAATTTCCACTGCTGTTGAGGCTTGCTACCAACAACCCAAGATTCTGGCTGGTTCTAACCAGAGAAACGTTGCCAAAATTTGAGTTTAGGCTACTAACTGAACCCGTGACATAAACATTGCCAAGACCGTCTAAGACAATACTTTCGCCTCCCTCGCTGTTTGTTCCGCCACCCCTTGCTGCCCACTGCCAAGTACCACCTGCATCCAGCTTTGCTACAAAGGCATCCGAGCCATTTGCCGTACTGGCATTGGTCAACACGGTCGTGCCAAAGCTTATGGTGGCCCCGTTGAAATTGCCGGTTATATAGGAGTTGCCAGTGGGGTCTACGGCTATTGCTTGCGCATAATCATCACCGGGCCCCCCTCCGCGCACGGCCCAGAGCCAAGCGCCGGTAGGGCTTAGTTTGGCTACGTAAGTATCAAAAAGGCCAGGGCCAGTTGCTGCTATTGACGTGGTGCCAAAGCGGGCAGAAGAACCAGAGAAAATGCCCGTTACGTATGCGTTGCCTGCCGCATCAAGGCCAATGCCCCGGCCATAATCCGTGTTGGAACCACCCCCACTTGCTGCCCAAATACAATTGCCAGCGGCATCGAGCTTAGCCACGAACACATCGGACCCACCGGTGCTGTATAGGGTAAGGTTGCCAAAACGGATGGTGCCGCCGAAAGTGCCAGTTACATAGGTGTTGCCCTGGCTGTCGACAACTGTTGCTTTGGCATCTGACCCACCTGAGCTATTACTATTGCCAAAGGCGAAGGCCCTATCAAAAGTAGGGGCTTGGGCGGAGGCAGAGGCGGCTATAATCCAAAAAAACAGCAATACTATTCCATGACGTATATTAGTAAAGATCAGCATGTAGCGGAAATGAATAGTAGAAAAAGAAGAATGTAAAAGTAAAGTAGCTGTTTATTTAACTCACAAGTATTTGTTCATGAAAAAGCCCAGCTCGTTTCCGAACCGGGCTTTTCATTTAAACCGTGACTATCAGCAATTACTTGCCTTTGCCAGCCGTACCGTCCTCGTTGGTTTTCTGCTTGCGCTTCTCTTTTTTGCCTTTTCCGTCCTTGGTTACCATCTTCATTTTCTCGGCAGTAGCCGCCTCGGGGGCTGCGGGGGCAGGCGAAGCTGGCGCGGCCGTGGCTGTGGCGGGCGCCGCTACGCGGTTGCCTTCCAAATCTAGCTCCACCACTTCGTAGCCTAGCTCGCTCAAACCAGGAAAAGCCTTGGCCCGGTCGCCGACCACCACGATGTACATGTTGTCGGCGGGCAGGTATTTCTGGGCGCTGGCTTGCAGGTCTTCGCGCTTCAGGTTCTTTAGGATTTCGCTTTGCTGCCGCACGTAGTCGTTGGGCAGGTCGTACTCCAATAGGCGGCCCAGGAAGGCGGCTTTCTGCTGGCCGGTTTCATAGCGAAGTGCATCCTGCTGACCTACCGACGCTTGCAGGAACTGTAGTTCCTCGTCGGTGGCGCCGTTGCGATAGTTCTTGATTTCGCTCATGAACTCTTTCACCGAAGCCGCCGTGGCATCGGCCCGCACGCCGGCCTGCGCCGTGAACGGCCCTACGTAGCGGGAACTTCTGAAACCGGAACTGGCGCCGTACGTGTAGCCTTTGTCTTCGCGCAAGTTCAGGTTGATGCGCGAGTTGAAGGCACCACCCAAGATGTAGTTGGCTAGATAAGCGCGGTAGAATTCGCCGGTGGCATCGTAAGGTAAGCTGGTCAGGTAGCCCACCCGGATTTCCGACTGCGCGGCGTTGTCTTTGTTTACGAAGTAGATGCGCGTTTTGTCGGGCTGCGGGGCGGGGTTGCCGGCGGGCAGCGTCACGTTCTTGCGGCTCCACGACTTGAGGAAGGCCATGCGCGGCACCACTGTCTTCTGGTCCACGTCGCCAACCAGCGTGAGGTAGCTTACATTGGGCGCGTAGTTTTGCGCGTAGAACTGCTTCACATCATTGAGCGTCAAGCTTTGCATTGTAGTAGCAGTACCCGATACCGGCATGCTCATAATGTCGGCGGGGCCGTAGAGCAGGCGCGAGTAGGTTTTGTTGGCAATGACTACGGGCTGCGTGTTCTGGTTGGCAATTCCTTCCAGTGTCTGCTTCTTCACCCTATCGAAATCAGCTTGATCGAAACGTGGGTGCAGTAGCACTTCCTCTAGCAGGGTCAGCGTGGCAGGCAGGTTTTTGGTGAGGCTGCTAACGACTATCTGCGTATTGTCGTCGCCACCATATACCTGGATGACGCTGCCGAGGCGGTCGAGGGCGGCGGAAAACTGCTCGCCGGTGTATTTCTGCGTGCCTTCGTTGAGCATAGCGGCCGTGAGGGCTGCTACGCCGGCTTTGTTGGGGTTAGCTTGCTCTAGGCGATGGCCACCACGCAGTGTTAGCAACATCGTCACGGTCGGAATTTCGGTGTTGCGGTTGCCCATTACCCGCAGGCCGTTCTCGAAGTCTTCGCGCCACACAGCAGGTACTTGCACTACCGGATTGGCGCCGCTGCCGGGCTGCTTGCTCCTATCGAAGCTGTCGGTAGCTTTAGCGTATTTCAGACCGGTATAATCGTCTTTCGGAGCTTGGTAGCCTTCTTTACTAGGTGTGAAATTGTTGGCTTTAGCTACCAAGTTGCCAGCACCCTTCGGCACCACGCTCAGCACCACGGCATGCTTGCCTTTCACGTACTTGTTGTACACGCGCAGCACGTCGGCTTTGGTGAGGGCACGTAACTTCTGCAATTCCTGTGGCAGCCGGTTTGGGTTGCCCGTGAATGTTTGAAAAGAGGCCAGCTGGCTGACTTTGCCGCTCACGCTGCTTAGGCCATTGATGAGGTCGGTTTCGCGGCTGGCTTTGAAGCGGGCCACATCGTCGTCGGTGACGCCGTTGCGCTCGAATTCGGCTAGGGTGCGGCGCACCAACACTTCCATGCTGTCGAGGCCTTTGCCGGGCAAGCTCAGGCTGGTGATGGTAAATTCGCCGGCCAGTTCCGAGGTTGGGTGGTAGGACTGCGCCTGCACCGCCTTCTGCGTCTTGATGAGGTTTTTATAGAGCAACGACGTTTTGCCGCCGCCAATGATTTCGGCCAGCGCGTCAATAGCTACTTCGTCGGGGTGGTACTGCGGCACAGTAGGGAACACCATCTGTAGCATCGGGAAGCGCACGTTGTCTTCGTAGCTCACGTAGCGGTCAGCCGTCAGCACCGGTTCGGGCAGCTTCATGTTCTGCACGGCCGGCCCCCGATTGATAGGCCCGAAGTACTTCTCTACCATCTTCACCACTTCGGCCGGCTTCACGTCGCCGCCCACCGTAATGGTAGCGTTGTTAGGGCCGTACCAACGCAAAAAGAAGTTCTTCAAGTCGTTGACGTCCGAGCGGTCCAGGTCCTGGAGGTAGCCGATAGTGAGCCAGCTGTAGGGGTGCCCGTACGGGTAAAGCGTTTTGGCGATGTTCTCGCTAGCCAAGCCATAAGGGCGGTTGTCGTAGTTCTGGCCCCGCTCGTTTTTCACGGTGGAGCGCTGGACCTCAAACTTTTGCTGCGTTACGGCATCCAGCAAAAAGCCCATGCGGTCGGCTTCCAGCCACAGTGCCGTTTCCACCTGGTTGTTCGGAATGGTTTCGAAGTAGTTGGTCCGGTCGCGGTTAGTAGTGCCGTTGAGGTTGCCGCCTGCCGAACTTACAATTTTGAAGTGCTGCTCGTCGCCAACGTGGTCGGAGCCCTGGAACATCATGTGCTCGAAGAAGTGCGCGAAGCCCGACTTGCCGATCTGCTCACGCGCCGAACCTACGTGGTACGTCACGTCGACGTGGGCCAGCGGATCGGAGTGGTCTTCGTGGATCAGCAAGGTCAGGCCGTTGGCTAGCACGTACTTCTCGTACGGAATCACTACTTCGCTGCCTTTACGGGTTACTTTTTCGACGAGGCGCGTGCCGCTAGCAGTAGCAGCAGGCTTGGCCGCTGGCTTCTGCTGCGCCGTGGCGGGGGGCAGCGCCAAGGCAAATCCAAGGCCTAACAGCCAGATAGATTTCAAAGTCATGTGGTATTGCTAAAAGAAAAATGAAAACGTATTCGGGAAATTGAGGGATGAAGAGACGCACATAAGTTCAAGTAAGATGCACGAAGTACAGTCAACTTAAGTCCATCAAATTCAACCTGGACAGCAGCTTTTCAGGCAGGAAAATGGAACGTCGGATACTACTTTAAATTCCAACGAATATAAATATTATAAAAAATAGTTGCTTCATTGCAATTTCATAAACACGGCCATAGCTTGACTAATAAGATTGGCACTTATATTTGCTGGCTTTTGCTGCTCTCATGCTCGTTACCAACCTCGAATACCTGCTTCTTTCCCACCGCTCCGATTTAGGTCAGGTGTTTTTGCGTTGGACTCGTCCGGCTACTTCCGAGGAGCACCGCAGCGGCTACCAAGCGGCCCTCGAACTAGCTAAACGCGAGAAGGTGGGCCGTTGGTTGGTTGATTTGCGTAGTCGTGGCCTGGCCGATCCTGCCGATTTGCATTGGCTGGTTACCTCTTTCTGCGAGCAGCTCACGAGCGCGCTACCCGGCATTCGGCCTTGCCTCGCCTACCTCGTGCTACCCTACCACGCCGAAACGCTAAGCCAGCGCCTAGCCCAAGAAATGGCCACCGACTCGGTGCACACCAGCATGGCCTTGCGCGTTTTTACGGAAGAGCAGACCGCGCAGGAGTGGTTGCAGAGCCGGTAGAAGACAATCCGAGTGGTTAATCGAAGGCTGTAGCGCGAAGCCTGCGCTTCGCGCATAGTAGAGCGTCTTCGTTGCAACGGCGCAGTTTCGTGCAACGAGACGCGAAGCGCAGGCTTCGCGCTACAGCCTTTGATGGTTCTCCCGGTTGACGCACTGCTTCCGAGTAAAGCTTTTTGCGACATTTTCGACACCTTGGGGCGCCGGCAACTTTCGTTGCCTGTTTCTCCACCTATTCAGTCGTATGCGTATTTCTGTTTCCTGTTTGCTGGTACTCACGGCGCTAGCCGGCTGTCAAAGCAAGTCCACATCGTCGTCGGAGGCTGGGGCCGGCGCGGCTTCTGCCCCGCCATCCGATACCACCATTGTCTCGCCGCCGGATGGAATTACGGCGGCTTACATTGGCGAGCAAACCAAGATATTAGCTTCCGATGAGTTTCAGGGCCGCAAGCCGTTCACGGTGGGCGAAGAGAAGACTGTCGCCTACCTCACCGACCAATTTCGGAAACTGGGCTTGAAGCCCGGTCCCGACGGCACCTACTTCCAAAACGTGCCGCTGGTGGAAATTACCGGCCAGCCGGCCCCCACCATGCAGCTAAGTGGCGGCAAGAGCGGTCCGATTACCCTGAATTACAAAACCGATTACGTGGCCTTCACGCAGCAGGAAAAACCCGCCGTGGCGCTGCAAAATTCTGAAATGGTGTTTGCCGGCTACGGCGTAGTAGCGCCCGAGTACCAGTGGAACGACTACGCCGGCCTCGATGTGAAAGGCAAAACGGTGGTGGTGCTCGTCAATGACCCCGGCAATGCCGGCAACGACACCACGCTCTTCAAGGGCAAGGCCATGACCTACTATGGCCGCTGGACGTACAAGTACGAGGAAGCCGCCCGCCAAGGCGCTGCCGGTCTGCTCATCGTGCACGACACCGAGCCGGCCGCCTATCCGTGGTCGGTGGTGCAGAGCAGTTACTCCGGGGCCAAGCTTCGGCCGCAGCGCGCCGACAAGGGCGCCAGCAAGTGCGTGATTGAAGGCTGGATGACGCTGGATGCGGCCAAGAAGATGTTTTCGGCCGCCGGCCAATCGTATGAGGAAGCGTATGCTGCGGCCAACAAGCCTAGTTTTCGGGCTCGGCCGCTAGGTGGGCTGACCATGAGCACGAGCGTAAAGAACAAGCTGCGCCGCACCGCCTCCAAAAACGTGCTGGCCGTGCTGCCCGGCTCCACCCGCGCCGACGAGTACATCATCTACTCCGCCCACTGGGACCACCTCGGCATCGGGGCGGCCATCAACGGCGACTCCATCCACAATGGCGCCGTGGACAACGCCAGCGGCTGCGCCGCTCTATTGAGCATCGCCAAAGCCTATACCCAGCTACCTCAAGCGCCCGGCCGGAGCGTTGTGTTTCTGGCCGTGACGGGTGAGGAGCAGGGCCTGTTGGGTTCCGCGTATTACGCCGCCCACCCCGTATTCCCGCTCAAGAAAACCGTGGCCGATTTGAACATGGATGCCTTGGCTGCCTTCGGTCCGATGCGCGACCTGACGGTTATCGGCTACGGCCAGTCGGAGCTAGACGACTACGCCCGCGACGCCGCCAAAGAACAGAACCGCTACATTCTGCCCGACCAGCACCCCGAAAAAGGCAGCTTTTACCGCTCCGACCACTTCAGCTTTGCCTTCGTGGGCGTGCCGGCCCTCGATGCCAAAGGCGCCTTCGACAGCCGCTCCCGCGGCAAGGAGTACGCCGCCCAACAGATGCAAACCTACACCGCCAAAAACTATCACCAGCCCTCCGACGAGTACGACCCCAAGTGGGACTTGCGCGGCATGGAGCAGGATGCCCGTTTGCTTTTCCGCATCGGCCAGCGCCTAGCCGGCGAAAGCACGTTCCCGAAGTGGAAACCAGGCTCGGAGTTCAAGGCTACCCGGGAGAAGAGCTTGGCTAACAAGTAGCAGTCTGCTTAGTCAATGCAGGAAGCCTAGTGCCTCGCAGACTTACGTAGTGTCTGCTTGCGTAATATCTATGGTGTGCTGACGTTGCCAAACTGCCTCTCATACCAAGCGGAGTCGGAGCATGACAGATAAATAGAAAATTGAATACAGGTGATTCTGGCCTAAAAATCTTAGGTTGGTGATAAAGCAAAAGCAGCCCCGGCCGTTAGGCCGGGGCTGCTTTTTTAATGACTTAGCACACAAGCAACTCAACCTTCCGCCCACTGATAGCGGCGCTGTTTCCATTGGATATAGCCTGGCCAGAGCGTGTAGCCAATCACGGCCAACGACATGAAACAGAGGTAGAACTCATAGAGCAGCAACAGGCCCAACGATTCGCGGCGGCCTACTTGCCGGAGCGTAATAGCCAGGAACAGGGTTTGGCACAAGATCTTGGCGGCGTATACTCCGAGAATTAGCATGGGCGGATGCAAACCAGGCCAAAACAAAACCGGATAGAAAATGCCATAGAACCCAAACAGCAAAGAAAGTTGGCCCGGCAGGCGGACGGCTCCTTTCATCCAGCGCTTACGCTGCCAAAGCAAATGGCGCATAGTAGGCTGCGGTACCGTCACGCCGAGCACGCGCGGGTCGCAGAGGTTCCGAAAGCCCCACCCTTGCGCGACAATGCGGGAAAAAAGCTGCAAGTCTTCGGTGATGCTGAAAGCCAGTGCCTCATAGCCCCCAATGGACTCGTAGGCCGCCCGCGTCACGAGCATATTGTTGCCGACGGACGTAACGGGCACGCCCGTGTCGGAAAGCAACCGGATGAGGTTGAGGCCAAACAGCCAGTCGAGGCCTTGGAGGCGGCCAAACACGCCGCTGTCGGCGGTGGTGATGCCGGTCACGACGCCTACATTATCGGTTTCGGTGGCGGCCAGCATGGATTGCACCCAATCGGGGGCGAGGGCCATGTCGGCATCCGTGAGCAGGAAGTAGTCGGTGGTGGCGGCACGGCACAGGTGAGCCAAAGCGTTGCTTTTGCCGCGAGCCGTACCGAGGCGGTGCCGCACGCTCAATAGTTGAAACTGCGGCTTGTCTTTGATGAAGTGCGCCACTACCGCAGCCGTGTTGTCGGTAGAGGCGTCGTCGGCAATCAAAATTTCAAGTAAATCCGGCGGGTAGTTGAGGCGGGTCAGAGAAGTCAGGCACCGCTCGATGGTGGCTTCCTCGTTGCGGGCCGCTATCAGGATACTTACTCGGGGCCGGGCTTTGGTACTGGCCGGGGCAGGGCGGGCTAGCAACAGCAGCACCAAAAACAAAATGAACAACCCGAAAAACAGGCCGAGGAAAACCATCAAAAGCAACATAGGCAGCTAGGAATAAAGAAGGAACTGCACCACTCGACCAAGCAAGAAGGCGTAGCCCTGGAGCACTTGAGTTCTACGGCGTAGGACCTGCTGTACGTTGTGAGTTAAATGCGGATTTTGGTTTCCTGATTTATCCGTACAAACACGGAGTAAGTGAAAATTGATTCGAGGCCGAAAGGCAGCAAAAAGCCCCGGCCGCAGAAGCAGCCAGGGCGAGAAGTAAAGCACAAGAAACAGTTAAACCCTCGGGTCGGGTGCGGCACCTGGGTCATAGCCAGGGTTGATAGGCTGGTTGTCGGCAAATGGCAGGTGAACTTGTTCGTTGTCGTCGACGCGCAGTGTGAGCAAGCCCCCAATTACCATTAGCACCCCGCCCAGCACTACCACGTTCAGCGGGTCGAGGCTCGGAAATTGCTTCATAACAGCCGGTAAGCCCAACGAGGCGCACACCTGCGGCAGCACAATAAAGGCGTTGAAGACTCCCATAAAATGCCCCATTTTGTGCGCCGGAATCGAGCCGGCCAGCATAGCGTACGGCACCGACAGGATAGACGTCCAAGCTACACCTACGCCCACCATCGACACGAGCAGCATCCAGGGTTCGGTGATAAAAGCCACCGACATCAGCCCGAGGCCCCCCGCTGTTAGGCAAAGCATGTGGGTTATTTTACGGCTGAATCTGCGGGCAACCCAAGGCAGCAGCAAGCTAAACACAGCCGAAATACCACTGTACATGGCAAAAGCTTCGCCCACAAAATTGGCTCCCTCGTTGAAGGCAGCCGATTTGGAATCGGTAGTGCCATAGAGGTGCTTGGTAACGGCCAGCGTGGTAAAAATCCACATGCAAAACAAGCCAAACCACGTGAAGAACTGCACTAACGCCAACTGCTTCATCACCTTTGGCATGTGCAAAGCCCCCGAGAAGGTTTCCTTGACTCCCTGCATGAACGTAACCGAGCTTTTCTCCCGCTGGAAAGCCTCCATGTCTTCGGGCGGATACTCGGTGGAGGTAAAGACGGTGTAAAGCACACAAAAGAAAAACGCCGCCGCGCCCAGGTAGTAAGCATATTTCACCGAGTTGGGCACAATGCCGTCGGGCGCTTCATTGGCCACTCCCATGCTGGTTAGCAGCGTTGGCAGCAGCGAAGCCACTACGGCTCCAACGCCAATGAAAAACGATTGCATCGCGAAGCCGCTGGTATACTGCTCGTTGGGTAGCTTGTCGCCGACAAACGCCCGGAACGGCTCCATGCTGACGTTGATGCTGGCATCCATAATCCAGAGCATGCCGCCCGCAATCCACAGCGTAGGCGAGTTAGGCATAATCAGCATGGCTATCGACGCCAGGATGGCGCCTACCAAGAAGAATGGCCGTCGCCGCCCCCAGCGCGGGCTCCACGTCCGGTCCGACATATACCCGATGATAGGCTGCACCAGCAACCCCGTTAGCGGGGCCGCCACCCACAGAATCGGAATGTCGTCGGCGTTGGCACCGAGGTTCGAGAAGATGCGACTGGTGTTGGCATTCTGGAGGGCAAACCCAAACTGGATACCCATGAAGCCGAAGCTCATGTTCCAGATTTGCCAGAAGCTCAAACGAGGTTTTTGGCGGGTGCTACTAGGAGCCGCCACTACGCCGGTTGCCATAGGATGTGGGAATTTGGGGTTAGTGCTTAGTACCTGGTGCTTAGTGCTTAGAGACTGTCCGAGCAAGGGCGTTGTCATTCCGATGCAGGAGGAATCTAGATAAAACCGTTCAACGAGATAAGCCAGATTCCTCCTACGCCGCAATGACAAGGGCCTTACTCAGATAGGCTCTTAGTGCCTAAATTGTTCTTTTGAACTTGATAGAACGGCCTAAGCGCTAAGCTACTATTTCGGCTTGATTTCGAACGCGTAGGCGCTTAGGGGCGGCAAGGTGAGCGTGAGGTTTTCCGTTGGGGGCGTGTTGTTCAGTAGGTCGGTGTAGGTGCAGAACTGGTCGGGGTTGAGGCCCATGCGCTGGCGTACTTCACGCGGGATTTGGATGGTGGGCTTCGAGGTTTTGTCGCGGCTGAAGTTGACTACGATGAGCAGGCGCTGGTTGTCGGTGTAGCGCAGGTAGCTGTAGACTTGCTTCTGGTCGTAGTTTTGGCCAAGGTTGTTGGCGTCTTGCAGCTCGTAGAACTTGCCCTTGCGGATGGCTTCGCTGGTGCTACTCAGGTTGAGCAAGCGGCAGTAAAAGTCGCGGAGCTGCTTCTGGCTTTCCGAGAGCTGGCCGCCATCAAACTTGCCGCCGTTCATCCATTTCTGGTGCTCCGGCACGCCCCAATAGTCGAAGATGGTGGTGCGGCCGTCCTCGCTGGAGAAGCCCTCCGACTTCAGGGCCGGCTCGGCTACCTCCTGCCCCGAGTACAGCATCACCGGGCCTGAGCCCAACGTAGCCGTGACTACCATGGCCGGAATAGCGGTGCGCGGGTCGGTGGCAAAGTCCTTGGAGGCAATGCGTTGCTCGTCGTGATTTTCGAGGAAGCGCAGCATCCGGGACGAGTAGCCGCGGCTTTCTTCGCGCCATACTTTCGTGATTTCCTCGGTGTTGCCGCCCCCCGTCATCAGGCGGCGCAAGGCGTCGTAGAGGCCCACTTTGTCGTAGAGGAAGTCGAACTTGCCTTTCTCGAAGTAGGTCTTATACTCCTTGGGGTTATAGGCTTCGGCAATGAAGAGGATGTCGGGCTTCACCTTTTTCACCTCTGGAATCACCCACGCCCAAAACTCGACGGGCACCATTTCGGCCATGTCGCAGCGGAAACCGTCCACGTCTTTCTTGGCCCAAAACAGCAGGATGTCGCGCATCTTCTTCCAGGTGTCCGGAATGGGCTCGAAGTAGGTTTTTCGGTTGTTCTGGTAGTCGACGCCGTAGTTGAGTTTCACCGTCTCGTACCAGTCGTTCACGCTCGGCGTGGCCGAAAACACGTCGTTGCCGGTGGCTTTGGCGGGCGTTTCCGCAAACTTGCCGTCCTCACGCGGACCGAGAGCAGCGCCGAGCGGGTTGCCTTCTTTGGGTACTACTAGGTTCTGGCCGGGCAGGTAGTAGAAGTTGTTGTTGGGCGCGAAGGCCTTGGTTTTGTCGTCTTGGGCACCGAGGTCAACAACGCCGACCGGCTTGGCATCCGACTTATAGCTGCGGGCTACGTGGTTCGGAATGAAGTCCATGAGCACTTGCAGGCCGTTGGCGTGGGTACGCTTGATGAGGGCTTCATACTCTGTCATCCGGGTTTTCACGTTCACGGCCAAGTCGGGGGCCACGTCGTAGTAGTCTTTGATGGCGTAGGGCGAGCCGGCGCGGCCTTTCACGATGTCGGCATCGTCGGGGCCGGGGCCGCCCTGCTTGGTGTAGTCGGTCATGGTGGCGTGCTCAATCACGCCGGTGTACCAGACATGCGAGACGCCCATCTTCTTAATTTCCTGGAGCGCCTTGTCGGTGATGTCGTTGAACTTGCCGGTGCCGTTTTCCTGTACGGTACCGTAAGGTTTGTTGACGGTGGTTTTGTTGCCGAACAGGCGGGTCAGCAACTGATAAACGACCAGTTTGTGGTCCTGAGGAACCTCTTCGGTGGTGTTAGGATCCGCAAGGAAGACAGTATCGGACACGGGCTGAGCTATACGCGAAAGTGGAAAAGTAAAAGCGGCCAACGCAAGCATTGCCGGCAAGACAAGTTTCTTCATACGGGATGGGGGGCAGAAGTTTGCGTGGCTGAGGGCATTTGTGCTGGAGTTGCGGGCCCACAGTTGGCGCACAGAGTTAGGCTGAAGGGCTGACACGGTGCTGGCAAACAGGGAGCTTCGGCGCCTTCTGCCACTAAGAATCGTGAAACCACTATAAATAAAGCACTATTTCTTTAACTCCACCACCCAAGCCATCCGTCCCGGAATCTTCACCGTTTTCAAATCAGCAATTGCCGCCCCTGTGGTCACTTCCACGCCGGAAGAAAACCCGTTGAGCCGTTCCGCAAACCGCGCCATATCCACGGTTTTCTCTTCTTTGTTGGAGTTCATCATCACCATCACCGTGCCCGCATCGGAGTAGCGGAAATAGGTGTACACGCCCTGGTCGGGAATGAACTGCATGAGCTTGCCAGCGTGCAAAAACTCGTGCGTGCGGCGGTAGTTGGCCAGCTTGCTCACGTAGTCGAACGCCTCGGCTTCCTGACCGGAGCGCGACGTGAACAGGTTCTTTTTGTCGCCGGGAAAGCCGCCGGGGAAATCCTCCCGCACCTTGCCATCGGGGTTCGAGAAGTTCTTCATCAGCACCTCCGTACCGTAGTAAAGCTGCGGGATGCCGCGGGTGGTGAGCAGCCACGCCAACCCCATCTTGTACTTGGCGAAATCTTCGCCTATCACCGAATAAAAGCGGCTCATGTCGTGGTTGTCGAGGAAGACCACGTTGCGCATGGGGTTTTCGTAGAGCCAGTCGTCGTGCAGGGTGTAGTAGAGCTTGCTGATGCCCTCGGTCCAGCCAGCGTCCTTGGTTAGCGCCTCGTTGATGGCGTATTGCAGCTGAAAATCGGTGACGCCGGGCAGATTGCTCTTAAACCCGTCGGTGGACGGCAGGATGTTGCGGGCGAAGTACGCCTGCTGCGCCGTGCCCTGCACCCACGTCTCACCGAACATGCCGAGCTGCGGGTACTCGTCCAAAATAGCCTGTCCCCACTGCATCAGGAAGTTGCGGTCGGAGTAGGAATAGGTGTCGATGCGGTAGGCGTCGATGCCCGTGTTTTCCACCCACCACAGATTGTTCTGGATGATGTAGGTTGCCACCAGCGGATTGCTCTGGTTGAGGTCGGGCATGGTGGTATCGAACCAGCCTTCGCCAAATAGCTTCCGGTCGTATTGGGAGCCGTGCGGGTCGTTGAAGGCCGCGTCGCGGAAGGAGCTGCGCGTGAAGGTGGGCCACTGGTGAAACCAATCTTTGGCGGGTTGGTCGCGGAACAGGTAGCTCTCCGAACCCATGTGGTTGAGCACCACGTCTTGCACCACCTTCAGGCCGTTTTGGTGGGCATTGCGCACGAAGGCTCGGTACTCCTCGTTGGTGCCGTAGCGGCGGTCTACGTTGTAGTAATCGGTGAGGGCATAGCCGTGGTAGCTGGCCTTGGGCTGGTCGTTTTCCACGATGGGCGTGAGCCACAACGCCGTAGCACCAAGCGTTTTGAAGTAGTCGAAGTGGTTGGCTATGCCTTTTAGGTCGCCGCCGTGGCGGCTGTACATAGAGTCGCGGGCCGCGGCGGGAGCCTTCATGCCTTTGATGTAGTCGTTTTTGGGGTCACCGTTCGAGAACCGGTCCGGCATCAGGAAGTAGATGAAATCCTGCGTGCTGAGGCCTTGCACCTGGGTTTTGTCGCCGGGCGTGGTGCGGGCTTTCAACTCGTAATTGTAGCTGAAGTTCTTCGCTCCTTTAAACTCTAGCTTCAGTTGGCCCGGCTTAGCGGTGGGACTGATAGTCAAGTTAACCACCAGATAGTTAGGGCTTTCCAGCTTCTGCGTGCCGTCTAGCGTCACGCCGTCGTAGCGCAAACTAGCCGTGCTGCTGGCTATGCCGGGCCCGTGCACCAGCAGCTGAAGTTTGGGGTTCTTCATGCCCACCCACCAGAAAGTTGGGTCAATGCGGGTGACGCCGGCGGGCTTTTTGGCCGGAGCAGTCAATGAGCTGGCTAAGTCGGAGCTAGAATGTGCTTGGGCAATAGGTGCTGCCAGCAGACAAGCGGCCAACGCCGGCAGCAGGAAGTGGGACGATTTCATGGGAATTTGGGACTAGAATGGGGGCGGTAAGGTAACAAGCACCTCCATAGAACCCTAGTATCCCTGCCAAGCGTCGTTTGTAGCAGAGGTCAAGCGCTGTCTAAAAGCAGAAAGCCCCGCCAGATGGCGAGGCTTTCAGAAGCGAATAGGAAATGAAGACTAGAACTAGTTTGCTGGCTCTAATTTCTCTCTGACAATAAGCTTATTGCAGCTTGGCTAGCCAGAGCGAGGCGTTCAGGTGCAGGCGGGAATGGCTTGGGTTTTCGCCCCAACCGTCATACACGGTGTTGCCGGGTGAGCCGGTACCGTCGTCGGCGGGCGAGGAGTCGCCGATAACAACCACGCGGCCCGAGCCGAAGGTGCTGCTAGCGGCCATAGCCAAGCTGTTGCCCTGCGTAGTGGAGCTGCGCCAGATTAGGCCCTGCACGGTGCTGTTGGCGGTAGGGTTGAGCGTCATGGTGGCGCCGTTGTGGAAGGAAAGCTGCGACACGGCGCCTTGCGAACCGTTCAGAATCGGGTTGGTGCCGGTGCGGACGTTGCTGCTGTTTTCCACGATGTTGTCGAGGTTCACCGTGAAGCCGAAGGGGTTGGCTTGTACCGAGTTGTTCTGCATCAGGTCGTTCCAGATGTCGGGGGAGTCGTAGCCGTCGTTGTTGCGGTCCGAAATGTCGTGGTCGGAAATCATGAACAAGCCGCCGCCATTCTGCACAAACCGCAGGATGGCCGTTTTCTCGGCGGCCGTGAAAATGATGTTGGGCTCATCGACCACGAACACGCTGTAGTAGCTCAGGTCCTGTGGGTTAGCGGTGTTGCCGTAGCTGATGGCGGCACCGGTAGGCAGCTGCTCTACCGTGTGGCCTTGCTTGGCCAAGGCCACGCCCCACGCCGAAATAGCGCCGGTCCAGTAGGTTTCGGCGGTGGTGCTGGTGATGCCGCTTTGGGCTGGCGACGGGTAGCGCGAAGCCACACCGCTGTTCACGTCGAGCACCCAATCGGCATTGCCGGCTAGCTCGCCGTGCGAACCGTCAAAGAGAAACTTCTTGCCGCTAGTAGCGGGTGGCGGGGTGGTGCCGCCCCCGCTGCCGTACTGCTCCACCGCCACGTTGTCGATGTTGATGCGGTTGGTGCCGCCAGAAATCTTCCGGATTTGCAGCCGTATGCTGCCGCTCAGGTTCACGCTGAACGAAGCCGTGCTCAGTGTGGCGCTGCTGCTCGTGATGGTGCTGCTCACTTTTACGTAGGAGCTGCCGCTGTTCTGGCTTGCCCATAGCTCCCATTGCGAGCTGGCATCGGTGCCGTACACGGCGTGGCCGACCGTCACGATGCCCGCGCCGGTGGTGGTATTGAAGTTCATGCCGACTGTGCCCACATTGCGCACCCGCACCGACTGGCTGCCGGTTTTGGCGTCGGCGGTGGTGGTGCCGATGAGGGCGTCGTTCAAGGTCCAGGAACCGGAGCCGAGCGTGACGGAGCCGTTGGTGTAGGCGGTTTTGGTGCCGGTTTCAAACCCCTCCGGAAACCCTGCGGCGCTAACATCGGCGGCGGTAGTGGTTGTAGTCGGAGCGGCGCTTGGCGTGGGCTCTAGCTTCGAGCAAGCAACTGACAGCGTCAGCAGCGCGGTAGCGAGTAAAGGATTGAACTTCATCTAAGCTTGTTTAGGGTTGAGGTTGGAGTAGGACAAGAGCGCAAAACTACCCGGTCAATCAGCTAGTTAGGCCAGAATTGATGTTACGGTTGTGTCAACTTATAACAGTTTCAGTTCTTGGCTCCATCCAACCGCTATGCATTAAATTATATGAATTTCCCTATCTAATACCCACACTATGCTATGCTGCAGGCCGAATTGCAGAAGCTATTGAACAACGAATAGTAGTCTTTTCCTGTGGTTTTCGAGAGGCCTACCGTGCGTCTGTTCTTGCCCCTGATTTTCCATTAGCTCCCTCCAAGCAGGCATAGCATACTTTGTTTTTCACTTGGAATGTCCGCACCTTGGCCGGCGCTTGCCCCGAACGTATTGCTGTGCTGGCCGTATGTCGGGGCTGTGGGTAACTTGGTTGAGCTGCCTTTTTCTCTGACCCTTTCTTTCTCAATGGCTTTCGAATTTAAACCCTACACCCCCGCTGCCGAATTCACGACGCAGGCGGCGTACTTCTCCATGGAATTTGCGCTGGATCAGGCGCTTAAAACCTACTCCGGGGGCCTTGGCTTCCTAGCAGGCTCGCACATGCGCTCCGCCTACGAGCTCAAGCAAAACCTGGTGGGCATCGGCATCTTGTGGAGCTTCGGCTACTACGACCAAGGCCGCAACGAAGACCAAACCATGCGCGCCGACTTCCGCCAGAAGTCGTATTCCTTCCTGGAAGACACGGGGCTTACCTTCCCCATCACCATCCACAATGCGGATGTGTACGTGAAGGCCCTCTACCTAGCCCCCGACACGTTCGGTACGGCGCCCATGTTCTTCCTCACCACCGACATTCCCGAAAACGACTTCATCTCGCGTACCATTTCGCACCACCTCTACGACGCCGACACGGCCGCTCGTATTGCGCAAAGCATCCTGCTCGGCGTGGGTGGCGGCAAGCTGCTCGACTTACTAGGTGTGCCCGTGGATGTGTATCACCTCAACGAAGGCCACGGTTTGCCGCTGGCGTTTTACCTCTACGAAAAGCACGGCCGCCAATTGGAAGAAGTGCGTAAGCGTCTGGTGTTCACGACGCACACGCCCGAGCTAGCCGGCAACGAAGAGCACCCCATGCCGCTGCTGGCCAAGATGTCGTTCTTTGGGTCGGTGCCCACCGAGGAAATCACGCGCGTAGCCGGTGTCGAAAACGACCGGATGAACTACACGCTCACCGCCCTGCGCTTTTCGCGCCTTTCCAACGGCGTAAGCAAAGTGCACGGCACCGTAGCCAATGAAATGTGGGGCAGCAACCAGGGCATTTGCCCCATCATTGCCATCACCAACGCCCAAAACGGCACCTACTGGCGCGACCAGCAACTGCACGAAGCCTTGGTCGCCAACGACGATACGGCCCTCAAAGCCCGCAAGCGCAAGCTGAAAAAGCAACTTTTCGACATCGTAGCCGACCAAACCGGTACTCTGCTCAACCCCGACGTGCTGACCGTGGTGTGGGCCCGCCGCTTCGCCGGCTACAAGCGCGCCGACCTGATTCTGCGCCACTTCGAGCGGTTCCTAAGCATCATCAACAACACCGACCGGCCGGTGCAGGTCCTGTGGGCCGGCAAGCCCTACCCCAAGGACTACGGTGCCATCGGTTTGTTCAACGACATTATCCGCAAGGTTAAGCCGCTCAACAACTGCGCCGTACTGACGGGCTACGAGCTAACCCTCTCCGGCTACCTCAAGCGCGGCTCTGATATCTGGTTGAACACGCCCCGCTACCCCCGCGAAGCCTCTGGCACCAGCGGCATGACGGCCGCCATGAACGGCTCCGTTAGTTTGAGTATCGCCGATGGCTGGGTGCCCGAATTCGCCCGCCACGGCGAAAACAGCTTCATCATCCCTCACACCGACCCTTATCAAGCCGACGACGTGAAGGATGACATCGAGGCCACTAACCTGCTTGACGTGCTGGAAAACGAAATCGTGCCGCTCTACTATGGACAGCCGGACAAGTACCTGGAAGTAGTGAAAGCTGGCATGCGTGAAGTGGAGCCCGAGTTCGAGTCGCACCGCATGGCCACTGAATACTACCAGAAGCTTTACAATGCCAAGTAGTGGCTAAGATCCTATTTCATTGAACAGCTGTCCTTTCGACGCAGAAGGAATCTGGATTAACCTATTTAACGGATTAATTCAGATTCCTTTTGCGTCGGAAGGACAGCTGCCCTTGCTTATGTACTAAAAGAAGCTCGCTTTACACCTGAGCCATCAGTACCCCACTCAATACGGCCCACACGTTATCCGCCAGAATCTTCTGGCCGGCGGCGTTGGGGTGCACTCCATCGGGCAGATTTAGTTCGCGGCGGCCAATTACGCCTTGCAGCAGGAAGGGTACGAACGGGACGCTGTTTTTCTCGGCTAGCTCCCGGAATAAGGCCTTGAATTCTTGCGCATAGCGGGCCATGCGGTGGCCACCCAGCGGCCCCAAGTCAAATGGGAATTCCAGTCCCACCAGCACAATGCGCGCGTCCGGATATTTGAGTTTTACTTGGTCGATGATGGTTTGCAGGTTCTGAGTGGTTTCGCGCACAGGAATACCCCGTAGCCCATCATTGGCGCCCAAAGCCAGCACGAATACGTCGGCGGATTGGCGGCTTAGCACGCTGGTTAAGCGCAACCGGCCACCGGCGCTGGTTTCGCCGCTCACGCCGTAGTTAAAGGTTTTGTAGGGTAAGCCCAGTGAATCAATACGCTGCTGAAGCAAGCTAGGGAAGGACGCGCTGGCTGGTAGCTGATAACCAGCCGTAAGGCTGTCGCCGAAGAAAATAATGTTTTGCATACAAAGGAAAAGCAGTTGGAAAGCCCCGGCATCGCTAAGCCTAGCACAAACAGCCGAGCCAGCTTGGGTGAAATAAACGCCAAGCAGTCAAGAAGAAACGCGAAGTAGTGAGAGGAAATCAGAGCCGATGGCCACTGATAAAGCCTGAATTATACCAAGGCAAACGACCATGCGGTGTTGCAGGTTCCGGCGACGGTTGGCTTCCGATAAGCTCAAAAACAGCCCGGGCCCGACTTCGCAAGGAAGTCGGGCCCGGGCTGTTTTTCGGGAGTACTTACCACTATGCTGTGGCAACAGCTACACTACATACGGGCGAAATGGGAAGTGGCAAGCCGAACGCCTTCCTCGGTGCACAAGCCGCGCACGTAGTAAAAGAAGATGTTGCGGTAGACATCGGCCAGATTGGTGAAGTCGGGCGGGAAAACATCCTCGTTGAGGATGAGGCTGAACTGCGCCAGCATAATACGGGCAATGAACGGGGCATCGAGGTCGGCACGAAACTGCCCTTCGATGATGCCTTCCTGCAAGAGTTGGGTAAGCAAAGGATACGAATACTGCTGCAAATACTGCTGAATCGTGTCCCAGGCCTGCGGATACTGTTCGCGCATCACATGGTAATCGTAGTGAGGCGAGCGGCGCAACTCGTGAAGGCTGTGGTGAAGCAAGGCTAATAAGCATTCTACAGGCGTGCCTAGATTGGCAAACAACTGATCATGCTCGTGGCGCTGCCGCGCCAAGTTGCGCTGGATAACCTGCAATACCAGCTCGGACTTAGAACCGAATTGGTAGCGAAAGGCCACCAGATCCAGGTCGAGAGCCGCCGCAAGTTGCTCTTCGTGCACTAAGCCAACACCTACAGACCGAAACAATAAATTTGCTTTATCAAGTAACTGATGGAGTACGACTTGCTCCATAAGACGAACGGGGTTGAGTGGGAGTAACTACTCGCTATAACGCTGGCAATGCAAGCAAATAGTATTCCTAACTAATTTTATTCTTTATTATAAAGCTAATCTAATAGCCCTAGCCCGAAGAAAAACAGCAATTGCAGCATATATACGAAGGGCGCTAGCGCATTGCGTTTCACGAAGTCGGAGCGGTTGAAAAACACTTGCAGGATGAGAGCCACGGCAAACCATCCTTTAAAGTTTTGGAAGGGAATAACGTCGAACCGCCACTGCCAGAAGTTGTAACGCACGGCAATGGGCTCCAGGCAAGCATCGAGGCCCACCATGAGCAGGGCGGCTACCACAGCTCGCCCAATACCAGGCAGCGGCAGGTAGCGAGCCAAGATGCCGGTTGTATACGTGAGCATCAGCCAGTTAACTCCTACAAGCAGTGGCACCCCCAGCCATTGTAGCCCTAGCGTAGAGCCGTACTTGTAGTAGCCAAACACCAAACCGGTCTGGATGCCAACCACTTCCACAAGAAAGCCCACGGCCGTTGTTACCAAGCAAAACCAGACGAACGCCACACTGCGCTCCGGCTGAAACGCCAGCAACAAGCCCACTGTAAGTAGCAGGTTCAGCGGCACAAACTGTAAATAGAAGGCGGGGTTGTCGGAAAACCCGAGCCCCAGAAAGCCAGTGACATAAAACAGAAGCAGCACACCTTGCGCAACACGCAAGCGCCGTCGTTGAGCAGTGAATTGGGTTGTTACCGGGGCCAGATATTGTTGAGTCGGATCGGGCATGAAGGAAAAAATAATAGAGTATGAAGCCTGAGTGGGTTGTTTTGCGCAGTTGGGTTACCGCTCTCAAGATCAGCACGAAATCCATTCAGAACACAGAGCTCTCAATTCATAAGTAAGTCAGAGACGATGCGGGCCGAGAGCAGGCAAAGTGGAATACCGCCGCCTGGGTGCACCGAGCCGCCGCAAAAGTACAGCCCTTCCAACTTCCGCGAAAAGTTGGGGTGCCGCAGAAAAGCTGCCAACTGGTTGTTGCTGGAACTACCATACAGCGCCCCGCCAAACGACGACGTGCGCCCGGCAATGCCCGGCGGGTCCCAGACATGCTCGGCCCTGATAAGCGGCGCTACGTCAACGCCAAGCGCTTTACTTACGCGGGCCAGCACGGCTTGTCGGGTTTGGTTGATGAGAGCCGGCCAATCCTGCCCTTGGTCATGGGGTACGTTCACCATCACAAACCAGTTTTCGTGACCGGGCGGCGCATCGGTGGGCGTGTGCCCGCTCGTGATGTTGACGTACACGGTGGGGTCGGGACTAACGGTCTTTTGCTGGAAAATGGCCTCGAATTCCTGCTGATAGTTTTCCGAGAAAAAGATATTGTGCACGCCCAACTCTGGAAAACGGCGCGCCACTCCCCAATAGAAAATCAGGGCCGAAGACGAGCGGGGCTGGCTTAGCGTGCGCTCGGGCGCGGGCTGGGTGGGCAGTAAGCGGCGGTAGGTGGGCACTACGTCCATGTTGCTGACTACCAGCCCGAAGTCGTAGACATCCCGCGGGGTTTGAACACCCGTTACGCGGCCATCAGCCGTCAGAATTTCCAGTACTGGCTCCTGATAGCGGAACTGTACGCCCAACTCTTCGGCCAGCCGGACCAAGCTTTGAGCAATGGCATAGATGCCGCCCTCGGGGTAGAACGCGCCCAGCCCGTGCTCTAAGTGCGGAATCATGCTGAGCGTGGCGGGGGCTTGGTACGGGTCGGAGCCGTTGTAGGTGGCAAATCGGTCGAAGAGCTGCACGAGGCGCGCATCCTGCGGGAAAGTGGACTGGTGCCGTTGGTGCATGGTTTCGAGCAAGCCGAGCTGCGGTACCGCGGCCATTGCTTTCAGCACTTCGGGACTCAGGTACGTTTTGGCCCGGTGCAACGACTTTTGCAGAAACGTGCCCGCCGTAGCCGAGTACGCGCGGCGGCTGCGCGCCAGAAAAGCTAGTACGTCGGCGGCCGGCACGTGCAACTTGGTTTCCACTTCGGCGGCAAACTTCTCTTCGTCGGCCCAGGCTGTGAGGCGAGTGCCGTCGGCGAAAAAGTACTGCGTAATCGGGTCGAGCCGCTGGTAGCGGAAGTAGTCTTTCGGGTTGCGGCCCGCTAGCTCGAACAGCTCATCGACGAGGTGCGGCAGCGTAAACAGCGACGGGCCCCCATCGAACCGGTAGCCGCCGGGCAGCTCCAACTGGTGCATTTTGCCCCCAAACGACTCCTGCGCCTCAAATACCGTGACGCGGTGCCCCCGCATGGCCAGCCGCACCGCCGTAGCAATACCGGCAATACCCGCCCCAACGATGGCAACAGGGTGGGAGGAAGGAGAAACGAAAGGTTGATTGCGAGCCACTGAGAAAAGTAAAAGGTAAGTTGTGAGTAGCTATAACTCGAAGACGCACTTTATGGCTGGCATACTCAGCAACTTTTCAAGATAAGGGCGTTTTTGCCTGTAATGCCAAGCACCTTTCCACGATTAATAGCTGCGTAGCCGCAACTGGTTGATGACCAAGATGCGTGCTACTGTTCAGATTAGTAGATTTGAATACTTGCTTATGCCTATTCAACGCTCTTCCTACTTGCGCATAGCCTTTTGGCTGCTCTTCTACCTCGTGGTGCTACCGTACGCCGTGCCTGCGTGCCTCGACTGGCTGAGCCGCCCCTCCAACTGGTGGTTGGGCTGCGGCATCCTGGGGTTCCTGGGGCTAGCGGCCGGCGTAGCCCTGTCGTTGTACCAGGCGGGCCGGGCCCTCACGGCTTATTTATCGAACTCTAATTCCACTCCATCCTCTAACTCCAAATGGCCCAATATCAACTAACCCCCAGCCGCAACTGGCTGAAACCGCTTGTTTTCGTGGGCTTGCTGCTGCTGGCGCTAGTGGCGGGTTGTAGCCTGATTAAAGTGGAGCGAATCGACGCTGGCAATGTAGGCATCAAGGTGAACCTAGCCGGCTCCGGCCGCGGCGTCGACGACATCACCTATACCACGGGCTGGGTGTTTTATAGCCCGTTGAGCACGGCCGTGTACGAATTTCCGGTGTATACGCAACACAAAGAGTACGAGGAGTTTGAGGTGCAAAGCAAGGACGGTTCCAGCTTCGGCGTAGCCCCCAGCCTCAACTATTACATTCAGTCCGATAAGGTAGACGATATTTTCCGGCAGTACCGTCGCCCGCTGCCTGCCATCGAGGATGGGTTTCTGAAAACGGCCGTGTACGAGGCCTACCGCGTGGCCACCAACCGCTACACCGCCGACAGCCTCATCAGCAACCGGGGCAACTACGAAGCGCGGGTGAAGGCCAACCTCGTAACGCAGCTCCAGTCCATGGGCTTCATTGTGCAGCAAATCACCACCAAGCTAGAGCCGCCCGCTAGCCTAAAAGCCGCCATCGACGCCAAAAACACGGCCGTGCAAACCGGCTTGCAAACCGAAAACCGCATCCGGCAAGCCGAAGCGCAGGCCCGCATCAATGTTGCCGAGGCCGAAGGACGGGCCAAAGCCATCCGCATTGCCGCCGATGCCCAGGCCTACGCCAACGAAAAGCAGCAACAATCCCTCACGCCGCTACTTGTGCAAATGCGCTGGATTGAAGCATGGGAAAAGGGTGGCAGCAACGTGCCTACCTACACCAGCGGTTCTGGCAGCCAGTTTCTGATGCAAATGCCAGCGCCCGGCACAACGAAGTAGAAAACTGTTCTCCCAATGCAGGAGGAATCTGACTCAAAGCAGTTGAATGACTTCATCCGGATTCCTTTCCACTTGATGCGTGGAATGTCGGCAGGATAATTACTCTACGGCCAGCACAAGACCTTTTAAATATTCGCCTTCGGGGTGAAACAGGCTCACAGGATGGTCGGCAGGCTGGGTGAGGCGGTGCAGGATACGGGCGGGGCGGCCAGCCTCAATGGCAGCCGCCAGCACCGCGCCCTCAAACAGTTCGGCCGATACCACTTGCGAGCAGCTAAACGTGAAGAGCAGCCCGCCCGGAGCAATCTGCTTGATGCCGGCCGCGTTCAGGCGCTTGTAGCCCATCAGGGCATTGTGGCGGGCCGAGAGGTGCTTGGCAAAAGCCGGTGGGTCGAGTACGATAAGATCGTACTGTTCCTGGCTGGCTTTCAGGAAGCTGAACACGTCTTCGGCGTAGGCGGCGTGCTTGCTTTCGAGGCCGGTGAGGGCGGCATTGCGCTCGGTTAGCTCGATGGCCTTCTTGCTGGAATCCACGGAATGCACCAGCTCGGCGCCGGCTTGCAGGGCGTAAGAACTGAAGCCGCCGGTGTAGCAGAACGTGTTGAGCACGCGGCGGCCGGGCGCATAGCGGGCCAGCAAGCTGCGGTTGTCGCGCTGGTCGATGAAGAAGCCAGTCTTCTGCCCCGTTTCCCAATCCACGGCAAATGGATGGCCGTTTTCCTGCACAATATGTTCGGCGCCGTTGCTTTCGCCTAGCAGGTAGCCGTTTTGCGCATCCGGGGCCGCCTTGGTAGGCACAGTTTCGGCGCTCTTGTCGTAGATGGCGCGCAGGTTGGGAATCACCGTTTGCAGCGCGGCCGCAATGAGTGGGCGCGCTTTGTACATGCCCGCGCTGTGGGCCTGCACCACGGCCACGTCGCCGTACACATCAATGATGAGGCCGGGCAGACCGTCGCCCTCGGCGTGGGTGAGGCGGTAGACGTTGGTGGTGCCGGTACCCGTGAGACCCAGGCCCTGCCGGAGCCGGTAAGCGTTGCGGATTCGGGCTTCCCAGAAGTTAGCGTCGGGCAGCTGGGCAGCGGGTCCGAAGTCGAGCATGCGCACCGCAATGGAACCGGGAGCGTAGTGGCCCATGCCGAGTACTTCCCCGTTGGTGGCCTGCACCATCACCACTTCGCCTTCCACCACCTCGCCCTGCATGCGGGCAATGGCCCCGGAAAACACCCACGGATGACGGCGACGAAGGGATTGGTCTTTACCGGGCTTAAGAGTGACGATAGCGGGCATAATGCGGGAATTCAAACAAAACAAGTAAAGCCCAAAGGTACGCCAAAGCCATTTGGCCGTCTCCACCTCCCACTGTTCCTTTGGCGAAGGACACCTGCCAAGGGCGCAAGCTACCGTGAACTGAAATCAGCTAGCTTGTTTGCTAACGATAAAAGCAGTTGAAGAATTTACCTTGTTTCATCATGCCCGACCTCCGAATCCTCGATTACGAACCAGTTCATCAGCCGGTGTTTCGCGCCCTCAACGAAGAGTGGATAACGCAGTTTTTTGCTATGGAAGCGCCCGACTATCAAATGCTTGACAAGCCCCAACATTATATTCTGGAACCTGGCGGCGCTATTCTGATGGCCGAGCATCAGGGCCAACTCGTGGGTACGTGTGCGCTGCTGCACGAAGGCCACGGTGTGTTCGAGCTAGCTAAAATGGCGGTGTCGCCGGCCGCGCAAGGCCTGGGTATTGGCTATGCGTTGGGGCAGGCTGCCGTAGCGAAAGCGCGTCAATTGGGTGCCCATCAACTTGAGCTGCTCTCGAATTCGCGCTTGACACCAGCTCTGGCCTTATACCGTAAGTTAGGCTTCCGCCATGTACCCGCACCAGCAGGCCCTTATCAGCGGACCGATGTGAAGATGGTGCTCGATTTGTAAGGGAGTCAGCACTTGTGTCGGCTTGTGCCCCACCCCAATTGAGGCCTTCGGCATTTCTTTATTGAAGGAGGAAGCCACAGAATTACCGACTTACTCACGCAAATGGGTCGAGCCAAGCTATGAGAATGGCCAACGCGCCAGCCGCGGCAATCAGGCCCCATACGAGTCCGCCGCCAAGCGCCAGCCCGATAAGCCCAATTGGCACCGCTAAAAAGCCCAATATTCCAAATACTGTAGTGCCCAGTCCTACCTCGGTTGGCTTGCGTGATGATTGCGCCTGATGCCGCACGGCCTGCGTGGCCGGCCGACGTAGCTGGGTGCCTGTACTTGCCTGCGTCCGAACCAAGCCTTGTGCCACTGCCAAGCGCATTATTTGTCGTAGCTCTCGAGGCTTGACCCGCTGCCGCCGATGTGGACCCGTGGCTGTTGGTTGTACTGTTACTGCTTCAGGCACTATAGCTGCCACCATTACGTCTGCGGCTTCCGCCTTGGCTGGCGGAGTGGCTAGAGAAGAATCAGCCGACTGGAAAAAGAAAGCTGGTTGAATGCTGCTGCAACTGGCCGTAAGAGCCAACACGAGCAAAGCGGCAGACAAGTGCCGAAAAGGCCGCACGCGGCGAGCAGAAGTAAAGCAAATGCGCATAAACGAAGCCGGATTCGCAGCAATATACGCTGCTTGACCCAGGCGTATACGGCAGAGCTGTCCACAACGCCACGCACCACTTGATTTCGTGCTTCAGCTTCCGGCCACCGACCCGAACCAGCGCCGATAAATGGGCCGGCGCCACACGAATTGCGCCCACATGACGGGGTACAGCAGCCGGTCGAGTAGGCTAGAGGCCGTGCGGTATTCAATGTCTTCCACTATGTAGCAGCCCCCACCCGGAGCGGGCTGCATCAGGTGGCGGTGCTGCCAGTAGCGGAGCGGTGCCGGCAGCACTTGGCCTTTATCCACGAAGTAATGCGTGCCATCGGGTGTGGTGCCATTGTCGGTGATGAGCGAAGTCCAGCATCGCCGTAATGGGCCCGCGCCTAGCTCAATATGCACTTCGTCGCCGCGCTGGCACCCATCGAAGCGCAGCAGATGAAACGGTGGAAATGGCGGGGCCAAGGCCAAAAACAGTTCCCGTGTGAAGCCAGCGGAAACTTGAACAGGTGAGGCAGCTACGTGCGTGCGGAGGTAGAGGTGCATGGATGGTAGCGGGATATGAGGAGACAGGCTTTTGCTACAAAAGAGACAGATGAGCTACGTATGCGGCTTGGATAAGCAAGTAGCAGCAGACGAGTATAATGAAACAAAAACTTAACTTTTAATATATATATTTGTAATATAGTAATTTACGTGTGAGGGGCCGGGCTTGTGAGGGCTTGGCAAATAGATTCCCTGTCGTTCCAGGTTTTACAGCTAATACCTCATGAAAAAGACAACCTCCTTTTTCCCCGTTTCCCTTCTGCTACTAGGAGCAGGATACATTCTTGGTGCCATTACGCGGAGGGCAGAAGAAGATCCAGGGAGTTACATGCCTAAGGGCTTTAATTCCAAAGCTGGGGAAGCTATAAATAGCAAAGAAGCCGGCAAGCAAACTAAAAAGTACCGCAAGGATCACAAAGAAAAAACCGTCTATGCAAATTACTGTGGTCGCTTCGCTATCGAGCAAATCCTTAACAACAAAGCTTGTGTAGGCTTACGCATATACCGGGCAATGAGTGAAAAAGGAGACTACGGTATTGTGGTAGTAGGAGTAAACAGCGCTGGCAAGGATATAACCGAGGGTATAGTAACAACTCAAAGCCTTCTGATAGCAGTGAGCTACGACAAATGCGAAAGCGACTGTGATAATGGGAGTGTGTTGATGCAGTAAGGTTCTCAGCGTAAAATGGAAAGCTGGACTGGAGTGCTTTACCTCGCCATCAGGGTGATGGAAGCCGCGCCGCTATTGCCATTTGTCGCCATGTGGATACGGCGAAATACTATCCCCCACAAATTCAACTTGGTGCTGTATTATGTACAGGCAGAAGTTTTGTTTTATATTCTGACTACGATAAGCAGACCGGTATTTCGAAACGACACATACGTTACGCACATCTCTACTGCATTGACAGTCTGGTTTTTAGCGCAAATGTATCGTCGATTGCTATCCTCCGTCAGAATCAAAAAAAGTATTGCGGTAGGTATTGGAATATTTCTAACGATAGCCTTGCTCGATGCTGCTTTCTTGAGCGAGGGCTTCACGTACGTCAACAGTTTTTCCCAGGCTTTTGGCAGTGCTTTTCTGGTCACGCTGGCCCTGCTACATATCGGCCAGATAAGCCGGACCAGCCTGTATTTAGAAAACCAGGCCGAGTTTTTTTTGAGTATAACTACACTGATTTATTTCTCTTACACGATAGTCACGTATGTGGCTATCAATGTGATTTATAACTCGGACTACGACACTCCTACTCTCGTTCTGCTGGATAGAATCATTACCTGTCCGGACGCTTTGCTGTATGCTGTTCACATGGGGCTACTGGCATGGATGTTCAGCTTTTTTCCGTTGGCTATAAATCCGCGACGGGCTCTACCGCACTGGTTGCACTATAGCTGCTGGCATCCGCGCCCCTACAAGTTGCTGGGCCAGCCAGCCTTTACTACCTATCGCCTAACTACTGCCGCCGGAAACTAGGTGGTCAGCATATGCCGAACGCTCTATTGCCCTACTTGCTCATTGGTCCGGTCCGCCTGCTATTAGCTATCGGCATTGTGAGTATTGTGGCTCTGCAACAGCGGCGCCGACTGCATCAGGAGCGGGAAAAGCATCAGATTCTGGCCATCCAAAACGAGGTGTTGGAGCAGCAAGTTCAGCAACGCACCGCTGACTTGCAGCAATCCCTGATGAATCTAAAGGCTACACAGCGTCAACTTATTCAGAGCGAGAAACTAGCATCGTTAGGTGAGTTGACGGCCGGGGTAGCACATGAAATTCAAAACCCGCTGAACTTTGTCATGAACTTCTCGGAAGTTAGCGCCGAATTGGTGCAGGAGGTGAAGGAAGAGGTACTGAATAAGCTGCCCGACGAGCAGAAATTGCTGGCCGCTGAATTGCTCGATAGCCTAGCGGATAACTTGGAAAGAATTATGCTCCATGGCCGCCGGGCCGATTCTATTGTGAAGGGAATGTTGCTCCACGCCCGCAACACTCCTGGTGAACGGGAACCTACCGACTTGAACGTTCTGGCCGACCAGTACCTTCGGCTAGCATATCAGGGGATACGGGCCAAAAAGAAGGATTTCAACGTTATTCTCACCACGCATTTTGCTGCGCAAGCCGAACTCATTACTGTAGCAGCGCAAGACATTGGGCGGGTGTTGACGAACTTGTTTAATAACGCTTTTTATGCACTCCAAAAAAAGCAGGAGGGTGATAAAGCAGGCTACGAGGCCGAAATCAGGGTAAGTACCCAACTCGTAAATCGCCAGTTTGAGCTGCGAATATGGGACAACGGCACCGGAATCCCAGCCGCTCTAGAACAGAAAATTTACCAGCCTTTTTTCACTACCAAGCCCACTGGCGAAGGAACAGGGTTAGGCCTTTCGCTGAGCTACGACATCATCACGAAGGGGCACGGCGGCACGCTTTCTTTTGAAACTAAAGAAGGTGAATACACTGAATTCATTGTGCGCTTGCCCATAACCGATAAGTAGCTCTCACTCAGTGCTTGATATTGCCATAACCGTCCAACAAGTGGCGAGTTATATTCTGAATCAAGACGGCAGACCATGAACTAACGCTTATTTGTGCTACAACCAAGGCAATACTTTTACGAGTCCGCTACCTTGCGCGCAACTGCACCCAATCGTTTGCCACATGAAAAACAGTAAAGTCGGAGTCGTACAAGCCACGCCGGCGCTTTTCGATGCAGATAAAAGCGTGGACATAGTTATAGACTGGATTCAGCGGGGAGTTGAAGCTGGGTGCGAGTTACTGCTCTTCCCCGAGTCGTTCATTCCCTGTTACCCGCGGGGTCTGACCTTCGAGGCAATCGTAGGTCGGCGCACCGATAAAGGCCGAGCTATGTGGCTGGACTACTGGCAAAACAGTTTGGAAGTGGACTCCCCCGAACTGGCTCGTATTCAAGCCGCCATTCGCCAAGCCGGCCTGTTCGTGGCCTTAGGCATCACCGAAAAAGAGCCAATCGGCGGGACGCTTTACTGCACCCTCTTGTATTTCGACAAAGATGGTACCCTGCTAGGCAAGCACCGTAAGCTCAAGCCTACGGGGCTGGAGCGTTACATTTGGGGTGAAAGCGACGGAAGTTCACTCGTGACTTTTGCCACCGAATTAGGCCGGGTCGGCGGCCTTATCTGCTGGGAAAACTATATGCCCCTGGCCCGCACGGCCCTCTACCAGAAAGGCGTCGAAATTTACCTGGCGCCCACCGCCGACGCCCGCGATTCGTGGCAGGCTACAATGCAGCATATTGCCCTGGAAGGCCGCTGCTTTGTGCTAGCCAGCAATCAGTTGGTGCGCAAAAGCGACTACCCCGAGCGCTACCAAGCAGATTTGCAAGCCGAGCCCGATATCATGAGCCGCGGTGGCAGCGTCATCATCTCGCCTATGGGCGAAATTCTGGCCGGCCCCCTTTGGGACCAGGAAGGCTTGCTAACGGCCGAAATAGATGCCTCGGTGCTCATCAAAAGCAAGCTCGACTTCGACTGCGTGGGGCACTACTCCCGCAACGACGTCTTCCAGTTAACCGTGGTGAACCAGCCGCCAACACAGTCCATTACGCTCTAATCTTAGCAATAGGCACTGACTAGCTCAACACTAGCCAGCGCTACCACAATTATCCTAGTAGCTCCTCGATATCCTCTTTTGTGAGGCTCTTGATGATGGCTTCGTCGGTGGTTATCAGGTCCGTGACGAGTTGAATCTTCTTGTGCTGCAACGCCAAGATTTTCTCTTCGACGGTGCCCTTGGTGATGAACTTGTAGGTGAACACCGTGCGCTCCTGCCCGATGCGGTGGGCGCGGTCTACGGCTTGGGCTTCCACGGCCGGGTTCCACCAGGGGTCGAGGATGAACACGTAGTCGGCGGCGGTGAGGTTGAGGCCTACGCCGCCGGCTTTCAGCGAGATAAGGAACACGCGCAGGTCTTCGGTTTCCTGAAAGCGCGTCACCACTTTGTGCCGGTCGCGGGTGTTGCCGTCGAGGTAGGCATACTCAATCTGCCGTTCATCTAGCGAAGCCCGCACAATATCAAGATGCTTTACGAACTGGCTGAACACAAGTACTTTGTGGCCTTCCGAAACCACGCTCTTGATCATGCGAATTACCTCGCGGAGCTTGCCCGACTCGTGCGTGTACTCCTCATCGGCCATGCGAGGGTGGTTGGCAATCTGGCGGAGCTTGGTGAGGCCTTGGAGCAGCATGAACTGCGTGCTGGCCGTGCCGTGCTCCTCGATGTTTTGCAGAATCTTGTTGCGATAATAGCTTTTGGTTTCCTCGTAGCAATGCTCCTGCTCCTCGGTCATGGGGCAGTAGCTGAGGTGCTCGATTTTGTCGGGCAACTCGCGGGCTACCTGGGCTTTGTGGCGGCGCAGAATGAACGGCTTGATAAGGGCGTGCAGCTTGCGGGTGCGGCCCTCATCCTTGCCCTTCTCGATGGGCTTGAGAAATTCCTTGCGGAAAAACGCCTGCGTCCCCAACAACCCCGGATTAATAAACGACATCTGCGACCACAGATCCATGGTGCTGTTCTCGACGGGCGTACCGGTCAGGATAAGGCGGTAGCGCGAGTGCAGTCCCCGCACGGCGTGCGAGGTAGTAGAACTTGGGTTCTTGATAGCCTGCGACTCGTCCAGAATCACGTAGTCGAACTTATAGGTTTTCAGCAGCTCGGCGTCCAGGCGCACGATGCCATAGCTGGTCAGTACTACGTCGTAATCGGCGAACTGTGCCACGTTTTTGTCGCGGTAAGTGCCCGTGTACGTGAGAATGCGCAGCGTGGGCGTGAACTTCTGAGCCTCGCTCAACCAATTGTAAACCAACGAGGTAGGCATGGCCAGCAAAGAGGCCGCACCACCCGTTTCGCCGCTTTCCTTGCGCTGTAGCAGCAACGCCAGCGTCTGGATGGTCTTGCCGAGCCCCATGTCGTCGGCGAGGCAGCCGCCGAAGTGATAGTCTTTCACGAAGTGCAGCCAGTTGTAGCCCGCCTTCTGGTAGGGCCGCAGTTCACCCCGGAAACCCACGGGCATCGGCTGATCTTCTACGATTTCGAAACCGCGCAGCTTTTCCAGCTTGCGGCTTATCACCACGGTAGCCAAATTGCCGTTTTGCAGGTCCGATACCAGGGCCAGGTGATGCTTGCGCAGCGTGAGCGTATGCTCGTGCTCTTCGGCAAAGGCGAAAAGCTCCAAGTACTGCGTAAACCACTCTTCCGGGATAATAGCTATCTGCCCATTGGGCAGCCGGAACTCGTGGCGGCGCTGCAAAATGTAAGGCCGCAGCTTGATGAAGGGTATTTCAAAATCGCCGAACCGCACGGTGCCGCGCACATCAAACCAGTCGTTGGCTTCCGATATGCCTACCTCCACACTTACAGCGCCAATAAAGTAGTCTTTGCCCGATGTGCTGCTTTGCTGCACCGTAAAGCCGAGGCGGGCGAGTTCGTCGGAGTTGTGATGCAGCCAACGGAAGGCGGTAGCTTTTTCGAGCACGGCCCGGCCATTGCGCACTTCCAAGGCGCGGTCGGCCAACTCCCGGATGAATTCCTGTTCCCGGTCGAGGTTGCGTACCAGCCGGTGGAAAATGTAGTTGTCTTCTTTCTTTTCCAGCTGCACGTACACCCGCTTGTCGTGGCCGTTGTGCACGGTGTAGTTGCCGTAGCGAAACGAGAGGTCGAAGTGAATGTGGTCGGAGGGAGCCACCACGCTGGCGACAACCGTGTTACTGTCGGAGTTCACAGAGCGAGGACGGCCCGCGGTAGGGCGCCGCCGCTCTTCCTCGGCCACAATGGTAGCAGTGGGCGCATCGGAGAACGTGAGGTGAGGCAGAGCCACGTGGCGCTCCGAGCGAATGTCGAAACCCCGGGCATGCACGTCGAACGACTCAACCAGTGGCGCCACGAAGCGCTGGAAATAGCTGTCTTCCACCTGCCGCGGAATCACAATAAATTTCTTGTTCAGGAACGGGCGTAGCTTCTTGCCGTCCACCTCGTGCCGGAAGTAATACAGGACATCGTTGAGGAGCAGCCAGGCGGGCTGCTCACATACTATGACAGCGTTTTTGTACTGAAAGTCAAGCTTTTGTCCTTGATACTGAATAGTAGGGAAGTAGTGCGTGTTGTCGTCGTTGCGCCGAAAGTGGAACAGGATAGATGCTGCCTCCGCCGCCAGCCCGATTTCGTGCCAGGTGGGCTCACCGTCCTTGCCCATAATGAAAACCAGCTTCCCAGTCAGCCGGGCCAGCACCTGCCCCATACGCTCCTGCACATAACGGCAAATCTCTTCCTGTAGCAGTTTGTCACCCTTCTCCGGGTCGAACACTTTCAGAAAGAAATCAGCGGGCGTGGTCTTCTTGGTTGAAAACTCCTTGATAACAGCATCTTGCTGAATCTGGTCGGTTAGCGCAATGAGCTCGAAGTCGATTGGGTCAAGGCCATCCGCAAACTCGGGGGCGTTCTTTATAGAAACCGTTTGGTGCTGAAGGGTAAGCTGGCCCTTGGCGTTGCGTTGAACTACATAGGACTCAAACAGATAACCTAGGTACTCGTGCTCTAGCAACGAATAAACAATTTGGAAAGGCTGAGAAGTAGAAACCTTCATAAAAATGAGTATAGACCAAATTGAAGCTTTAAAAGTAATTACAGTCGTTAAATATTGCGGTTTAAAGCAAATAATAAAATTAAATATGAAAATAGTTACATTAATTAGTTGAAAAACAGGTATAGTATTAGCTAAAAACCCGTTCCAGGGTCCAAACTACCGTTTTTGCCTAAGAAATGTTATAAATTCTCGCGTACGTCAATCTTTGCTGCGTTCAAGGCAGGCCGGATAGAGACGGTGAGGGTAATGAAAATGATGGCCAGCCCAGTTAGGGCAATGTCCGAGAACTGCATTTTCACCGGGTAAGAGTCTACTACGCTGGTAGCCATGCCCATACTCACAATGTGAAAGGTTTGCTGCGCCCAGCAAATACCTACGCCTAGTGCCAGACCCGTAGCGGCTCCTACCAAGGCAACAATAGCGCCTTCGAGCAAGAAAATACGCCGAATATTGAGCGGCGTAGCGCCCATTGCCAGCAAAATGGCCACGTCCTTGCGCTTATCAATGACTAGCATCGAGAGCGAAAAAAAGATGTTGAGGGGGGCAATAAGCA
>NZ_CAXTBM010000039.1:0-28259 GCF_964242765.1 uncultured Hymenobacter sp. | reverse complement strand
GAATGAAGGCGAACGTGATGAACACAAACATCTTCTCCACCTTGATGGCCTTCAGCAAACTTACGTGCTGCTCGTCGGAGTCGAGGACGCGAAATTGGGAGCCAAGCTGGTCTTTCACCAACGCCTTTACCTCCTGAATGTCGTGTTCGTCGCCTACGTTCAACTCCAGGGCGGTGCGGCGGTTGCCATACTGCAGCAAACTCTGGGCGAAGTCGAGCGGCACGAAAACGTAGCTGTCGTCCATGTGTTGCTCGATCAGGAAGACGCCGCCCGCCAGAATACTTTGCTCGGTGAAGGCGTTTTCCGGGTTCATCGACAGCGTTTTTTTGCCAGTGTTGCGCGGATAAAGCAAGTGCAAAGGAGACAAGCGGTTGTTGAGGGCAATGCTTAGCTCGTGCTGCACGCCAGCGCCTAGCAGCGCGTAGGGCTCGTTGCCGCTGCGCAACAGCCGGTGGTCGCCCTCCACAATGGCAGAGTCGATGCGGCTTTGAGTGTAGTAGTTTTCTGAAACGCCTTTCATTTTCACCACCATCTGGCGGTCGTGGTACTGAAGCAAGGCGTTATCTTCGATAACCTCGGTGAGCAAGCCTACGCCCGGTAGGCGCCGCAACCCGTCGAGCATCTTGGCATCCGTCTGAAACGACTTGCCTTGCAGGGCTGTCACTAGCAAATCGGGGTCCGACTTGCCGTAGAGGGTGCGCACCAAATCTTCGAGCCCATTGAATACCGACAGTACAATGACCAACGCCATAGTCCCGACGGCCACGCCAATCATGGAAATATTGGAAATGATGCTGATAATGTTGCGCTTCTTCTTCGAGAGAAAATAACGCCGGGCAATGAGCAAGGGGACGTCCATGCGGGGCGTGCGGGGTGGGATTTAGAGAGGTATAAAAGAGGTAAAGATACTTAACTGGCGCGACGCATAAACTCTTCGAGGCGGCGCAAACGTTCCTCGTGGTCGGTGAGCACCACGTTTTTCAGCTCCCGCAAATCCGTCTTGATTTCGCGCAGCTCCGACAACAAAATGGCATCCGTCTCTTCCTGCCGCTCATTGAACTGCTCCTGCCGCTCATTAAATCCCTGCTGCTGCTTATTGACCTGCTGCTGCTCTTCGTAAATGAGTTGCACCTGATTCAGCATCTGGTTTTGCACGGTCACTACCGTTTCCAAGACACTGGTATTGCGCTCTAAGGCAACCGAAAGCAACCCAATCTGCTGCGCGTGCTGCGCGGACTGGTTCGTGAGATGCTGGAGAATTTGCGTGAGTTCAGATGAATCAGCCATAACGAAAAGGAGCATGCGGGAGTGCCAAGATACGCCGCCGGGCGCAAAAGGTCTACTTCCAGGCTTTCACGATGAGGCCGGTGCCGGAGTCGTGCTTGGTGTTGGCGTCTAGCCAGTTGAGCAGCAAGCAGAACGGGAAGCTGACGAGGTAGTAAAACGGCAGCAGCACAAAAAACCACTTCGAGTAGCCGAGCATCAGAATCGGATACTTCATGCTCAGCCGCCACGATATCTGGCCCGGTTCGCCGTAGCTATACTGAGCTTCAATCCGCTCGAAGCCCGCGGTGCGCAGCTTCTGCTGAATCTCGTGAATGTTGTAGCCGTCGCGCACGTGCTCCTCGATAAAGCTGGTTTCATCGTCGGAATGCACGTCGGAGCCGCCTTGGTCGGAGGGAGTGGAAATGAGGAGCATGCCGCCATCTTTGAGGGAAGCGTGCACGTTGCGGAACACTTCCACGTCTTCCAGAATGTGCTCCATTACGTCGACCGCCAAGGCCATGTCGAAGGTGTTAGGCTCCTGGTACAGCACCAGGTCCTGCACCGCAAACTGCACATTGGCGCGCTCAATCTGGCGAAAGAACTTGTTGGAATCGGCAATCTGCTCGTCTTTCACGTCAACGGCCAGAATGTGCCACTTCGCGCCCATGCCCGACAGCCAGTAGGTGTACTGCCCGTAGCCGGAACCGGCATCCAGAATGTTAAGCGCTTCGGCGGTGCGGCCTTTGGCCCACTGCCGGAGTTCCCGGTGCACGTGCCAAGTGCGCAGCAGCAGCAAATCGAGCAGATGATAGAATAGGCGCCGCAGCAGTGGGGTGCGGTTGAAAACCTCGCCCAAAGAGCGTTTTATCGGATCGTAATGCAAGGGAATTTAATGTGCTTATTAATTGATGTGTTGATGTGATGCTGCTTGATGACTCCTAAAGTTGTTGCTGACTGTGACTAGTAGTAAAAAGACAATCAGCACACTAGCCCATCAACTGCGTAGCACACCAATCATTCACTGTCGTCGGTGAAAAGTTTGGGGCGTTTCGGGGCTTCGGTGTCAGCCTGGTCGTCGGGTTCGGGCTCGGCGGCCGGAATGTCGAGCTGGCTTAGCACTTGGTCCATCTTGGCGGCGTACGCGGCAGAGTCGTCGAGGAAGAACACCAAGTCGGGTACGATGCGGAGCTGCTGCCGGATGCGCTTGGCCAGCGCCTGGCGGATCTGCTTTTGGTTGTCGTGCACCATGTCCAGCATTTCCTGGCCGCTGCCTTCGCGCGCCAATAACTGGCTTAAATAAACGCGGGCCACTCCTAAGTCGGGGGAGACGCGCACTCCTGCAATACCCGGCGCGAGGCCCGGAAATAAGTGCGGCAAGTCGCGCTGAAACACCGTGGCCAGCTCTTGCTGCAACAAGCTGGATACTTTTTGCTGTCGTTTACTTTCCATAAGAATTGCAAAGGTAGGTGATTAGGTGACAGATTTTTGGGTCAGTGGCAAGGAGGCGTCGGGTACCGCTTGAAAAGGCAACGGAAGTTGATGCCATTCCGCTCAGAGCCTGCTCGTGGTTGCTTGTGCTTACCGGGCATCGGGAAAGCCAGATGACAACTCCTCGGTACCTTGTTGGGCGGGCCTTGGCGTGAAGAAGTCAAGAGCAGCAAAGCAGCACCGCAACGGAAGCAGCAACCAGGTAGCATACGCACATTACAAGAGATGAACGTAGCTTTGCCACCAAACTTTCCGCCGTCTATCTGCCTATTTCCCACAGCCCTACTTACCTTTTCACCTGCCACCTTCTCACCTAAACAGTGCTTCAGTTTTTTAAAAGTCCGCTGCCCACCCGCCTTGTGTTGCTGCTGCTGCTAGTACTAGCGGTGCGGCTGCCGTTGTTGTGGTTGGGCGTGCCACTTACCATGAGCGAACTGCGGGCCATGCTCATCGGGGAGCGGTTACACGCCGGCGGCCTGCTCTACCGCGACTTATACGATGCCACTGCGCCACTTTCTGCTGCCCTGTTCGCAGCCCTCGATATGGTGGCTTCGCGGCCGTTGTGGCTGTACCGGATTCTGGCGTTGGGGCTGCTGCTCATCCAGGCGCTACGCCTAAACTTTGTCCTCAACCGCGCCGATGTGCACCCCGAGCGGGGCTACTTGGCGGCGCTTACTTACTTGGTGTTGGCCAGCGTCACCACGGACCTCGATACGTTGTCGCCGCTGCTGATTGGGCACACGTTTATCGTTCTGGGATTCAGTGCCTTGCTGCCTACTTCCCGTGAGGGTTACGACAACCGCCGCCTATTTCGGGCTGGGTTTCTGATTGGGGTGGCGGCGCTGTGCTACCTCCCGCTGGCGCTGTTTCTGCTGGTAGGGTTGTTTGCCGTTATTGTTTTCGCCGCCAACTCGTTTCGCAGCTTTCTGCTGTTGCTGTGCGGTTTCGGGTTTCCGTACGCGGTGGTAGCTACGTTTTTTCTCTACAATGATGCGCTACCCTTCTTTCGGCAGTTTCACTTACGGCCCTCGTTCAGCGGCCTGGTAATGGGTGCCGACGGCTTGCCGCTACCGTTGCAATGGCGCCTGCTCGTTTTGCCGGGTGCTGTGCTACTGCTCGCTCTGGCCCGCTCCTTCACTACGTCCTTGGGGTTGGTATTTCAGGTGAAGTTTCAGCAGTTGATGCTCGTCTGGCTGCTGGTAGCTGTGCTCATGATGGCCGTTGGCCGGGGTACGGCGCCCGGCACACTGGGGCTTTTGTTGCCGCCGCTCACGTATTTCAGTTACTTCCTGTGGCAGAAATCGCCGCGGGCCTGGGTGGTGGATGTGCTATTTCTGGTGCTGCTTGGCTGCGTAGTAGGGTTGCGCTATCGGGGGTTGCTTCAACTGGAAGATGTTCTGCGTTTTCCAGTTGAAGCCCGCTATGCCGTGCAGCCCAATCCTAAATATGCCAGCCTGCGAGGGCAGCGCCTGCTGGTACTTGGCGCTGATTTGCGCCCTTATCTTACCAACTCTATTGGCTCGCCCTACCTCGACTGGCGCCTCGCCCAGGCCGACTTTGGCCACCTCAGTCAATACGCGGCGGTTTACCGGCTGGCTCGCAACCTGGAGTCTGCGCCACCCACTGTTCTCATCGATCAAACCAACCGCCTCGCGGAGTTGCAATACAAAGTGCCCGCCATTTTTGGCCGCTACCAACCCACCAGCACCCCGCGGGTATACCAACTGAAGTGAGGGTTGAATTGTTAAATGGTTAGTTGTTGAATGGCTTGTTGCACAAACAACCACTCAACAACCAGCCATTTAACAATTCAGCCTTTCAACCATCAATCTTACTTACGCGAGTTTGGTGGCGGCCACCCTCAAAGCCAGTGGTTAAAAATTGGTTGGCGATGACGCGGGCGTTTTCTTCGCTGATAAAGCGGGCGGGCACGCATAGAATATTGGCATCGTTGTGCTGACGGGCCAGAGAGGCCAGTTCGGGTTCCCAAGCAATGGCTGCCCGAACACCGCGGTGCTTGTTGGCCGTGATGCACACGCCGTTGGCGGAGCCACACACCAGAATACCACGCTCCACTTCGCCGTTGGTGATGGCTTCGGCCAGCGGGTGCACAAAGTCGGGGTAGTCTACGGAGGCGGGGGAGTGGGTGCCGAAGTCGCGGACCTCGTAGCCGTTATCGCGCAGCCATTGGGCGAGCATCTGCTTGTATTCGAAGCCGGCGTGGTCGGAGCCTAGAGCAATGGTGTCCATAAGGGAGGAAGTAGGAAAAGTGAAGGGAAACGCGTAGGGTAAGGAAACACAAAAATGTGGGGAATGCGAGAGTTGAGCAGAGCACCAGCCCCGTCTTTTCTCGCATTCCCCACATTCAATGAGCAGGTCCTGGGGTCATCTAACTCACGCCGCCGTTTTCAGCCAGCCGGTCGTTGAGCATTTGGGTGCGGTTGCGAGTCACGACGCGGGCAATGTTGATGCTGAGTTCGTACAGCAACACAATCGGGATAGTGACGATGATCTGAGCGGAAATATCGGGGGGCGTAATGACGGCCGCAATAACGAGAATGACCACAATGGCGTGCTTGCGGTAGAGCCGCATGATTTCGGGCGTCACGATACCCGCTTTGGCCAGGAAGAACACAATCATCGGCAACTCAAACACGAAGGCACAGGAAATCGACATGGTCGTGAGCGTGGAAATGTAGCTCTGCATGTCGATCTGGTTTTCGATGGTCGGGTCTATCTGATACGAGGCCAAGAAGTTGATACTCAGCGGCGCCGCAATGTAGTACCCGAACAGTAAGCCAATCAGGAACAGGATGGAAACGAAGAACACGGCCCCGCGCGAATTGGCTTGTTCGTGCGGGTAAAGGCCGGGCTTGATAAAGCGCCAAATCTCCCAGAACGTGTAAGGAAACGCCAGTACGATGCCCACCATGAAGGAGGTGCTAATATGCATCGTGAGCTGCCCACTCATTTCGCGGTTCTGAATCACGAAGCCGATTTTATCCATGCACAACTCTGGGGTTCCCACCCAGTTGCCGAGGCGGCAGAAGGCTTGGTAGGTCCAGAAGTCGGAGCGCGAAGGACCTAGAATCAGGTCGTGAAACAGAAAGTCCTTGGCAAGGAAAGCAGCGGTAGCAAACACGACTATCGAGATGGCCGAGCGGATGATGTGCCACCGCAAGGCCTCCAAATGGTCGATAAAAGACATTTCCTGCTGTTGCCCTATCACAGGGTGCCCGGAAGAAGGATGTTGTTGATCCACGGAAGAAAATAACTGAGTAGCGGGTAACTGAGTAAGCCGAAAGGGCAAGGAGTAAAGCACAAACGAAATGCGGGGCTTGTAAGATGTACTCAGCCTCGGTTCAATGCGAATACCCAGTTACTTTGCCGCTACTCAGTTGCTCTATATTATGCGAAGAGCGGAAACTGCTGCATCCACTCGTTCACCTGGCCGCGCACGCGCAGCAGGTAAGCATCGTCGGCGTGGTGCATCAGTACGTCGTCAATCAAGTCGACGATGCGGGTCATGTCGGTTTCGCGCAGGCCACGGGTGGTAACGGCCGCTGAGCCAATGCGCATGCCGCTGGTCACGAAGGGCGACTTATCATCGAAGGGCACCATGTTTTTGTTGATGGTAATATCGGCCTTAATGAGCGTGTTTTCAGCTAGTTTGCCGGTGAGGCCTTTGCTGCGCAAGTCAATCAGCATGAGGTGGTTGTCGGTGCCACCCGAAATGATTTCGTAGCCGCGGTCGGTGAAGCCTTTGGCTAGCGCCTGCGCATTGCGAATCACTTGCTGGGTGTATTCGGTGTAGGCGTCGCTCAGGCATTCGCCGAACGCTACCGCCTTGGCCCCGATAACGTGTTCGAGCGGTCCGCCTTGGGTGCCCGGGAATACGCCCGAGTCTAGTAGTGCCGACATCATGCGCAACTCGCCTTTCGGCGTCTTCAAGCCAAATGGATTCTCGAAGTCTTTGCCGAGCATGATGAGGCCGCCGCGGGGGCCGCGCAACGTTTTGTGCGTGGTGGTCGTGACGATGTGGCAGTAGTCGAACGGGTTGTTGAGCAAGCCTTTGGCAATCAGGCCGCTGGGGTGCGAAATGTCGGCCAGCAGCAGCGCCCCTACTTCGTCGGCGGCTTCGCGCAGGGCTTGGTAGTTCCAGTCGCGGGAATAGGCCGAGGCCCCGCAGATGATAAGCTTAGGTTGTTCGCGGCGGGCAGTGGCTTTCACCTTTTCCCAGTCGATGAGGCCGGTTTCGGGCTCGACACCATAGAAAGACGGCTGGTAGAGCTTGCCCGAAAAGTTGACGGGCGAGCCGTGCGTAAGGTGGCCGCCGTGGCTTAAATCGAAGCCAAGAATTTTGTCGCCGGGGTTGAGGACAGCCAGCATGACGGCGGCATTGGCTTGCGCGCCGGAGTGCGGCTGCACGTTCACCCACTCCACCCCAAACAGTTCCTTGGCCCGGTCGATGGCCAGTTGCTCGATTTGGTCGACGATTTCGCAGCCACCATAGTAGCGTTTGCCGGGTAGGCCCTCGGCGTATTTATTGGTTAGGATGGAGCCCTGCGCCCGCATCACCTGCTCCGAAACGTAATTTTCAGAGGCAATCAGTTCAATACCGTGCGTTTGCCGCTCTTTTTCGCGCTGAATCAGGTCGAAGATGGCAGTGTCTTGGGTCAGGGTTGTGGCTTGCGTTTCCATAAGTTCAAAGGTACACCCACTGCCCGGAACTGCCAAGCTGCCAGGCGGCGAGCTAGTGAGTGACTGGAAAAACGAAACAACAAATGGCCCTGGCAGTTGTCTTGTGCACCCACTAAAACTGCTTTTTGCCGCAACTTCAGCTGCTGTGGTTGCCCGCCCGGGTGATTGGCCGCTTGGGCTGGAGCAAGCAGTTTAGGGCTAGCCCAGAATTGTTGAACGCCACTTCTTTGTACTTCCTTGCACATCTGCTTCATTTCCCGCCGCTATTTTCCCGCCATTTCTGGCATGAGTGTTTACGCGCAAAACCTGTTGCGCGAACTGGTAGCACTCGGCCATCAGGTAACCATGATTTCGCAGTACCGCGGCGATGCGCAGGGGCGGGGCGTGTATGGTGGTGGCCCGCCGCCGCCGGTGCCCGGCGTGCGGGTGCTGGGAGTTGAAGCACTCGGCGAACAAAACGGGGGACGGTTCGAAGACGACATTCAGACGCTGCTAGCGGCCGTGCTACAGGCACACGCCGAAATTCCGTTCGACCTTATTCACGCTCAATACGGCTACCCGCCCGGCTTGGTGGCGCTGCTGGCCAGCCGCCGCTTAAGAATCCCCAACGTGGTATCCATCCAGGGGGGCGACGGGCACTGGGTGGGTGTGAACTGTTGCAAAACGCACCAGCAAGCCATTCGCACTGTGCTCGATCATGCCGGAGCGGTGCTGATTGGCTGTCAGTCGTTTGCGGACGAGGTGATAGAACACCACGGTACCGCCACCAACCGGTTTACTGTTGTGCCCGGCGCGGTGGATGTCGAGCGTTTCCGGCCGGCGCCGGGCTGGCAGGCTGGGCAGTGGCGCAAGCCACAGCAGCCCACGCTGCTTTATCACGGCCGCGTAGACCGGCGCAAGGGCGTCCTCGATTTGCTGGCCGCTTTCCGTGAGCTGGCTCCTACGCGCCCCAACTTACGGCTGCTGATTTCTGGCATCGGGCCCGACTACGAAGAAGTGTGCCGGCAGGTGGCCGCGGCTCCTTGGGGCGCACAAGTGGAACTGGCTGGCTACGTCGACTACGATGCCGTGCCCGCCATCTACCAACGCGCGGACGTGTTTGTGTCGCCAACTTATGCCGAGGGCTTTTCCAACACCATTCTGGAAGCCATGAGCAGTGGCCTACCCGTAGTAGGCGGAGCCGCCGTAGGCGTGGTCGACTGCCTGCGCGACGCCGACAATGGCCTGCTCCATCCGCCCGGCGACGTGCCCGCCCTCACCTACGCCCTGCGCCGCCTCCTCGACGATGAGGCATTGCGCACGCGCCTAGCGGAAACAGCGCTGGCCGAAGCTCGCCAAAAATACGCCTGGCCCACCATTGCCCGACAGATAGCTGGCGTGTATGAGCAGTTGCGTGGCACCGCCCCCAATCTGAACTGGCTTGAGAACACTGCCCCACCCGAAGCTTGCCGCTACCGCGAAGCCCCGCATCTGCTGTAAGCGCGGACATAAGCCAACTGTTATGCCTTGCCGAGCGTCCACCAATCGAAGCATCTGGTGTGCTGACCTTGCCAAAGTAACCGTCATGCTAAGCGGAGCCGGAGCATCTCACTGGTGTAACAACCTCAACCGCAGTACGCCAGATGTTCCGATTCCGCTTAGCATGACAAGTCAGAGTATTTTTTCGGCGATTGTCAATTACCGTTAACTTCTCCTCATCTGAAGGCGACTAGCTTCCTAGTTTCAGGTCAAGAAGTGTAGTGTTGGGGCGAAAAGATTTCCGTAGTTCACTTGAAATCGGTCCACTGCTTTATTCACTAGCTACATAGTCTTTTGTCTTCTATGCCGACGGCTCTTTTCGTTTCGCCTCACCTTGATGATGTGGCTTTCTCTTGCGGTGGCACGCTAGCCACATTGGTAGCGGCGGGGTGGGAGTGTGTACTGACAACGGCTTTTACTTGCTCGGTGCCTAACCCTACGGGGTTTGCATTAACTTGCCAAACAGACAAAGGCTTGGCGCCAGATATAGATTACTTGGCCTTGCGGCGAGCAGAGGATACGGCCGCAGCCGCGCATTTAGGCGCGCAAACAGTGCATTGGCTGAACTTGCCCGAAGCCCCACACCGCGGCTACGAAAGTGGTCCGGCCCTGTTCGCCGGTATGCTGCCAACCGACCCCATCTGGCAGGAGCTTGCCGAGTTGCTCGCAACCGAAATTCAGGCGGTGCAACCCGCTGTGCTGTTTGCGCCGCAGGGCTTGGGCAACCACGTCGACCATTTGCATACTATTCGCGCCGTGCAACAGGTAGTTGGGCGGTTACCAGTGCTTTGGTATCGTGATACCCCTTACATTATCCGGCAGCCGGCAGCGGTACCGGCAGCCGAGTTGCCGCCAAGGTTGCAGGACGTAGCCGTAGTTGTTGCGCCAACTGCCTTAGCCGCTAAAGTGGCCGCGGCGCGAGCCTATCAAACGCAACTTGGGTTTCAGTTCGGTGGATCAGCGCAGGTGGAAGATGCACTGACGCACCTGGCACTGAGGGAGGCCGCAGCTAGCGGATTGGCCGGCATAGCAGAGCGGTTTCTCAGCGCTTCCACAGCAGTGCCGCTTCCCTTTATGGTAAGCTAAGACGGCAGCGAGCGGGCAGGCAGAGCAAAGCTTGAAGGGAGTTGAATACCACGCATAAGGGTAGTTCACTCCGCCCCAATAAGCTGCCTAGAACCTAGACTTTGCTGAAATCCGGGCGTAGCAAGAAACCGGAGAAAATAGAGTAGGCCCTTTAACAATAAATAACTAATACAATTGGTAAGCAGCGCGAAAAACAGGTAGATATCATGGATCAGTAAAGTGCAAAGCACTGTCGAGGTTGAAAATGGGATACTAATAAAATTAGGGCTTACTTGTAAGATATCTAGAACAATCATAACCATTACCTGTTCCAAAATTCCTCGCGGTTAGGGCTTTCACTGCGCCTTCCACAACTACTTCTCTTTTATCATGGTTTCAACTACCACACTTACCAACCAAAGTTCTCAACTGCCACTTAGCTCAGAAGCGCCCGCGCGGCTAGGCGTTGCCATTGTCGGAGTAGGCGGAGCGGTGGCTACTACGGCCATTGCAGGCGTGGCATTGCTGCGTGCCCAAGCCATGGACACCACTGGGCTGCCCCTGGCTGATTTGCCGGCCGAGCTTACTTCCCAATTAGTTGACTACCAGAATCTGGTGTTCGGGGGATGGGACCTGAGCCCTGCCGATCTGGCCACGGCTGCCCGCCACCACCGCGTGTTGGAACCCGAGCAGTTAGTGGCGGCCGAGAAGGAACTGAGCGCCATTCAGCCCTGGCCGGCCGTGGGCAACGTCCGGTTCTGCCGCAACGTGACGGGAGTGCACCAAGTGGCAGCCTGCGATTCAAACGCAGCGGTTGAGGCTATCCGCGCCGACTTGCGCCGCTTCCGGCAAGAGCAGGAGTTGGATGATGTGGTAGTGATTCATTTGGCTTCCACCGAAGCCGCTCCCGATTTAACGGCTGATATTTTCTCGACTCCGGCAGCATTCGAAGCCGCAGTAGGCGCCAACGATGAGCGGATTCCGCCGGCCATGCTCTATGCCTACGCCGCTATTCTCGAAAACGCACCTTACGCCAACTTCACGCCTTCGGCCGCGGCCGATGCGCCGGCTCTGCACCAGTTAGCGCGTGAGCGAGGCGTGCCCGTGACCGGCAAAGATGGCAAGACCGGTCAGACGTTCATGAAAACCGTGCTGGCTCCCGCATTTAAAGCGCGCAACTTAGTGGTTGACGGCTGGTTTTCCACCAACATCCTCGGCAACCGCGACGGCGAAGCCCTTGCTAGTCCCGAGTCGTTAGCTTCTAAAATCACCACCAAAGGTTCGGTGCTCGATGATATTCTCGGTTATCCGGTAGGCAGCCACTTGGTGCACATCCACTACTACAAGCCCCGCGGCGACAACAAGGAAGCCTGGGATAATATTGATTTAGTGGGCTTTATGGGCCAGAAGATGCAAGTCAAGGTCAACTTCCTGTGTCGCGACTCCATTCTGGCGGCGCCTTTGGTGCTGGAACTAGCCCGCTTGCTGAACCTCGCTAGCCGGCGGCAGCAGGGAGGCGTGATTGATGCGCTGGGCGTATTCTTTAAGTCGCCTATGGTGTCGGAGTTTGGCCGCAAGCCCGAGCACGCCTTCGAGAAGCAGCAACTGGCGCTGCTGGCTTGGCTGGCAGAAACCGGAGCAACCTCGGCAGTGGTGGATTCCGAGTCGGTGGTAGCCCAAAATCGAGTGTAAGTGTCAGCGGCCGTACTTCAAACGACCAGCACCGTTTCCGGTGAAGCAGTGCTGGCCCATCTGCCCCAGTTGCTGCCGTTGCTGCGCGAGCTAAACGACCTGAAGCGGGTGCGGGTAGCGGGCACGGACGGCTCGTTGGCAGAGCAGCTTTTTGCCAGAAGCTGGCAGGCGTTGGTGGCGGGTGAGGATGCTACCACCGTGGCCCTGCGCGAAACAGCGCGCGCACTGGTCGCAGTGCGTCTGCCCGGCTACACGGTGCCTTTGCTTACTAGCTTGGGAATGAGTGAGGAAGATGCGGAAGCAACCTTGCAGCTTGCTCTAACCGGTGCTGGTGCCTCGCTCGCACCCGAACTGCTAACAGAGTTGCAAGCGGCCTGGATGCTGGAGGCCTTGCAGGGCTCAGCGGAAACGATGCGACCTGCAACGCCCACCTTCGTAGCGCAATTAGCGGCACAGCCCCGGGCCGGAGCTACGCATCCGGGCCGGCCGCGCATCATGCTGGTTCCCACCGAAAGCCACGCCGACCATTGCGCTCTAGTGGCTGTGTACGCGGTGCTGCTAAGCCCCACTTTCCAGGCCGAACCAGGAGAAGCCTTCCTCACGGCGCTAACGCACCACCTGCACAATGCGGCCCTGCCCGACCCTGGCTTTGCCGGCGACGAACTACTTAGCCACCGTCTGCCAGGTTTGATGCAGCAAGCTACCACGCAAGCCTTAGCGCAGCTACCCGGCGCCGTGCGCCGCACCGCTGAAGCGGCCTTGTTGCGCACCCGTACCCTCGACAACCCCGCCGCCAAAGCCTTCCACGCCGCCGACGTTTTCGACCGAACTTTGGAAATGGCCTGGCACGACCAGAGCGCCCGTTTTCGCCTCTACCAAGCCCTCGACGACCTCAATATCGTGCACGCTGGCTTCACGCAAACCTTTCACCAGCAGGTGCTAAGCGCCGCCGGACTATTGCCAACCGGTTGACCTCACCCCCTAGCCTCTCTCCAAAAGAGAGGGGGAACTACATATAGATTCTAGCTCTAAAAAGTAGGGCCTCATTCCCTCTCAGAACTGGCTATAAAAGACTAGTAGATAACTTTCTAGAGCTAGTTCCCCTCTCTTTTGGAGAGGGGGCTAGGGGGTGAGGTTTCCCGCCAGAACATTCATCTAATCATACACGCTGAGCTTCTTGCCAAATTCAGTTTCAACGAAGATAAAGTGGGGAATAGTAGGCTGCGGTTGGGTGGCCCGCGACTATGTGGCGCCCGCAATTCAGGGGTCCACTAACGGGCAACTAATAGCGCTGTGTGACCTCAACGAGCGGGCCTTAGCGGAGTTCATGCCGAACAACAACGAGTTGCATCGAACCTCGGACTTAGCTGATTTCGTGTTGACGCCTGGACTACAGGCTGTGTACGTGGCCACCCCCAACGCTAGTCACGCCAAAGTAGTGGCTGCGCTAGCTGCTGCCGGCTTACCAGTGCTCTGCGAGAAGCCACTGGCCCGTACCGCCCCCGAAGCCGCTGCTATGCTGGCAGCCGCCGAAGCACATGGCACCTTGTTAGCCACCGCCTTCGACCAACGGTTTCACCCCGCGCACCAGCGCCTGCGGGAATTGATTGAAGCCGGTGAACTGGGTCGCATTACCTGCCTGCGCCTGCATTACGCCTGCTGGACCCCCGCCGACTGGACGCCCGACACCGATCAAGGCACCTACCGCAACTGGCGCATCGATGCCCACGAGGCCGGTGGCGGCGCCATGATAGACCTGGCCCCCCACGGCCTCGATTTAACGCAGGTGCTGCTCGGGGAAGCCATAACGGAAATAACTGCTCTCACTCAGCAGCGCATTCACGAGTATCCGGTGGATGATGGCGCTGTGCTAATAGCCCGTACTGCCAGCGGTGTTTTGGTTTCTCATACCGTAGCCTACAACTGTCCCGATGCGTATCCGCGTCGTACCCTGGAGGTTATCGGCGACAAAGGCCGGGCGCTGGCCCTGAACACGATGGGCCAGACCCCCGGCGGTACGCTCACCCTCACCCGCCCCGACGGCACCACCCAAGAAGTGCCGTTCGACCAAGAAGCGTCTCCTTTTCGGCGTCAAGTGGAAGCCTTTGCTGAAGCAGTTCGCACAAACACCCCGTTTCCTTTTCCCCCGACGCTCGACCTGCACACCATGCACTTACTCGACGCGGCGGCCCGCCCCACCGCGCCCCACCTCACGCCCGCCGTTGGTCTGTATGGCCCGGCTAATGTGACTGTCGAACACCCCTAACGCCAAGATCTTGCTGGTGATTCGTTGGCTGTAGCGCGAAGCCTGAGCTTCGCGTATCGTTGAACGAAAGGAACCGCGCCGCCACAACAGCAACTGTGCAATAGACGAAGCGCCGTTGCGTGGTAGAGCCGTTCAATGAGCCGCCCAGCGGAAACAACGTGCTACAACCTGATTCTATGCCTCTTAGCCATTACGTATGCACCAACTGCGGCTTCTGGCAGCGGTACTTCCCAGGCGGCCCACCCAACTGCCCGGTCTGCCTCGACTACCGGCACCCACTGCCCCCCGATGGGTGGGAGTTCCGCACCGCGGCGCAGGTAGCAACAACGGTGGCGGTGTTGTGGCAGGAAGTGATGCCCGGTATCTGGCAATTCTGGAACGAGCCGCAGTTGGGCATCGGGCCGCGGGGTTACGTGGTGGTGGATGCCGAGCATGGCAACCTCGCCTTCGAAGGCGCCGGCTACTACGACCAAGCCGCGCTTGATTTCATTGCCAGCTTGGGCGGTTTGCGCTACCTCTCGGCTTCGCACTGCCACGTGTACGGGGCGCTGTGGCAACTGGTGGAAGTGTTCCGGCCGGAGGTGGTGATGCAGCAAGACGAGCTCAACTTCACGCAGGCTTTCCGGGTGAGCTGGCCGTTCGAGGACCGGGCGGAGTTGCACCCCGGCGCGGTGCTGCACCACACCGGTGGCCACACGCCCGGCCACACCGTGTTGCACCTGCCCGCTCGCCACTTGCTGTTCTGCGGCGACGCCCTCAAGTTCCAGCTCAACGAAGCCGGGGCGGCCGTGGCCATCAGCACCCACCGCGCCTACGACGCCCACATTCCCCTTTCGCACGCCGATGTGCGCCGCTACCAAGCCGTGCTCGAACCACTTGATTTCGACGGAGTTCTGACGCCCTGGGAGCCGGTGCCGCACGGGGGCAAAGCCGCCGCCCGGCAACTCTTTGCCGCGCAACTCACTGGCCGGCCGTTCGCCGATTTTCTACCTATTTCGCCTTCTGCTCATGACGCCTAACCTTCCTCCCGACCCGGCCCCAGTGGCTTTGTACAAGAGCGCCTTGCCCTCGGCTCCCGTCTATGAAATTCCGCTCACCAGCCTCGACTACTTGAACGTGCCCGTTTGGAGCTTGGCCCAGTGGCTACCGGGGGGCATGAGCACCGGCACCGGCTACGGCGCCACCGACGACCAAGCCCGCATCGGGGCCTACGGCGAAATCACCGAGGAAACCTTCGTGAATCTGTACCTGATGCAGATGCCGCGCCGGCAAGCTTCGTACCGCCAGTTGCAAGCGGAAGGCGTGCCCTGCCTCGACCCGCTGCGCGACCGGCTACCCGTCGGCACCGCCTACACGCCCGATGCAGAACTACTCTGGACCCAGGCCCGCACCTATCCAACGCAAGAGGTGACATGGGTGCCCATCGAAACGGCCGCCACCTGGCCCGGCGACTGGCATGGTCAAGAGCAGCACGACTGGCTGTACACGCCCATTACCAACGGCATGGGCGCCGGCGAGTCGCTGGAACGGGCCCTTTCGCACGGGCTGCTGGAACTGTTGCAGCGCGACGGCAACGCCATCAACTACCGCGCCCTCGACCAGGGCGTGCGCATTGAGCTCGACGAAGTGCAGAACCCCGACACCCGCGCCCTGCTGCAACGCTACGACGAGGCTGGTCTGGAAATCCAAGTGAAGCTCGCCTCCACCGATTTCGGCATCACCAGCCTCTACGTGGTAGGCTACGAACGGGACTTGAACCGGGTGCCGCACCCGCTTATGCTCACTGGCTGCGGCGAGGCTGCGCACCCTGACCGGGAAATAGCCCTGGCCAAAGCCTTGCTGGAATTTGCCTCCAGCCGGGTGCGAAAACGCTTCGAGCACGGCGACGTAGCTTGGCTGGAAAACGTGGCGCCCGGCTATTTAACGCAGGTGCGGCAAGACCCGCCGGTGCTGGCCAACCAGGAAAAGCGCGCCGCTGAGGCCATGCGACAATGGCTGGATTTGAGCGCCCCCGAACTGTTTGCCCGCGTACAGAATCCGGTATTTGGTGTGACGCGCACCGTAAAGTTTTCCGAGTTGCCCACCGTGCCATTCAACTCCCTAGCTGCGCCAACTGACTTGCTGCGGGTAGTGCAGGAGCGCCTAACGGCGGCCGGTCTGAGTGTGTATTATGTCGAGTTCACCGACCCCAATGGCCCGGTACGCACCGTGAAGGCCGTAGTGCCGGAGCTAGAAGTTGAAACCATGACCTACGACCGAATCGGGCGCCGCAACCTAGAGAAATTACTGGCCCGGCGCAGCCCGCTGGTCGGCCTTGGCGACCCGCCCCCGGGTGCTTTGCGGGTGCCTTTGCCCGCCGCCGATGAATCCGCCCTTGGTGGTTCGGCTTGGTTTAGTCCGCAGCTAGCCCGCCAGACAGTCGGGGAACTGTACGCTCTCTACCGTGAGCCCGAGCGTCACGTATACCACGTTAGTGCGCAAGAAGCCACTTCCTCTCATGCCTGACTTAACCTCCCGCAACTCCGCTACATCACCAATGGCGCTTTCTTCGCTTGATCCGAACGCGGAAAAGCTAGAAACCAAGACGCGCCTGCGCTACGCCTACAACACCAACGGCGCCGCCAACCACCGACTCGATGATGCCCTAGTGCTGATTGCCGAAGCCGGCTACGACGGCGTAGCCCTCACCCTCGACCATCAGCACCACGACCCCTACGCCCCCGATTTCAGTGGCCGCACCACGGCGCTGGCATCTCGCCTGCGCGAGCTAGGCTTAGGCCTAGTGTTGGAAACCGGAGCCCGCTACCTGCTCGACTACCGCCAGAAGCACGAACCCACGCTCCTGTCTCTCGCCGCCGCTGGGCGCGCCAAACGGGTTGATTTCCTGACCCGTTGCCTCGATATTTGCGCCACTTGCCAAGGCGAAACGGTGTCGTTTTGGGCTGGGGTGCCGCAGCCCGGCGTAGCGCCCACCCAAGCCTGGGACTGGCTGCTCGAAGGTTTGCATCAAGTGGTAGCCGCCGCGCAGCAGCGGGGTGTGGTTGCCTCGCTGGAACCCGAGCCCGGTATGCTGGTTGAAACCGTGGACGACTACCTGCGCCTGCGCCAGGAGTTGCCCGACCTGAAACTAGCCCTCGACACCGGCCACTTGCTCGTAACCGGCGAGCGGGACCCGGCCGCCGCCGTAGCAGAGTTTGCCCCGCACTTAGGCACCGTGGCGGTAGAGGATATGCGCCGTGGCGTGCATGAGCACCTGCCCTTCGGAGAAGGCGATATGGATGTGCCCGCCATCTTAGCGGCCTTACAAAGCATTAATTTTTCCCGCCTAGTATGCGTGGAACTCTCCCGCGAGTCGCACCGGGCCCACCAGATGATTCCGCAGGCGCTGGCCTATCTGCGCCAACTAGAGGTGAAACCGATAGTTGATGAACATCGTTAGTTGTCAATAGGTTATACAAGTTAGGAGAGTAGATGAAGCAATAGCCGACCTGCTTTAGCACCTACTTGCTGTAACATCCTGCTCTGCCTAATTACCTATCATGACACGCATCAAGCGAAGCCGTAGGCCTTCGACTTTGTTTGATGCGCGCCGTAACTCGGGATGGATGACCGACACTATTTTTATATGACGTGAGTCAGAATGCTAGGTGGGAAGATTCCGCTCAATAAATCTAATTTCTCCAATAGTAGCTATGGAACGAGGTTGCGAAATCATACGTCTTGCTATTACTGTTTCTCGGTTTAGAACGTTGCGACGATAGGTAAGGCACAGAAGCACTGCTACTTTCCAGATATATAGTTAAGCTGATAAGCAAGGCATGGTAGAAAGGCGTAGAAGGTTACGAGGCACAATTGGTGTATTAAGCTAAAATTGCGGACAGATTGCAATCAGCAAAGAACAGCGATGGTGTCCAATAAGAATTGGAATCAAGATATTGGGTCAGGCTGGGACTTTCACTCACCTATTGCGGCGGGAGTTCCGGTCGGTTGCAGACTACCGGTTGCCTATTACCCGTGCTACCCGGCCTGGCCTTTGGTATTACTAACACGAAGCCCCCGCTGATAACCAGTGGGGGCTTCGTGTTAGTTGGAAATGATAGTGACCCTAAATGGAAGCGCACCCAATCGGTGACGAAAATTAATGAGTTACAATTACCTTCTGTTGGTATAGTGCAGATTCGCCACGTACCTGCAATAGGTATATACCAGCCGGCACTGCGTTCAGAGATAGTTGAGTTTTAAGTTGCTGAGCAGGTACCGACCATTGTCGCACCGTGTGGCCGTTCAAGTCTACCAGAGTGGCAGGGCGAGTTTTGGAAACGGCAGGCAATTGCACGGTTACGAACTCACTAGCCGGGTTAGGATACAACTCCAGGGGCTGTAACGCCAGTGCGTAGCGTGTAGCCAAACCTATGTTAGCTAGCCTAGCCAAGCCGATACGGACCTGTCCGGCTACGTAGCGGAACGAACCGAAAAGCACGATTTTGCCATCGGTGGGTTGGAGGACAATGCCTGTTAATACATCGTCACCAGTGAAAATACTTTGCGGAATAGCAACTGGGCTAAAGCTTGCGTCGAGGCTGCCGTCAAGGTTGAGTCGAACAAGCGTGTTGCTGTAAGCAGGAGAGTTGCGGCTGGCAAGCAGGCGACCATCTGGCTGTACGGCTCGCAGAAGATAAGAATCCGCTAATGAGGAATAAGTTGGGTCAATGCTACCATCAACTGTGAGGCGAACCACACCGTAAGGCGCTGGCTGACCATTGAAGGTGGTGAACGAGCCACTAACAAGTAAGCGTCCGTCGGGCTGTGGCAGAACTGTATAAGTAGCACCAGTACCAGCTGCTGTTCCCACTGAGAAAGTGTTGTCTGGAGAACCGTTGGCGTTGAGGCGCTCAAGAGTAGTAGCCGATGAGTTTGGAAAATCATCACTCACTACCAACAGCTTACCGCTAGATTGTACCAGCACCTTAGCCACACGGCGGGCTGCCTGACTACCAACCGTCACAAAAGTATTATCAGGCGTGCCATCAGCGTTAAGCCGGATCAGGCCATTTAAGCCGCTCAAGGTACCATAGCTACTGAAACGACCAAACACAAGTAATTGCCCGTTGCCTAGGTCAACTGCGCCTTGCAATTGCGCAGGTGTTATACCGGGGCTGAATGTAGTTGGCCCAAAAGGCTGTGCATTAAAACTGTTGTCAACGGCACCCGATGCCAACTGCCGTCGAATTGAAGGAATCAGAACTTGGTTCCCCAACAGATAGAAGTTGCCGTTAGGCTGCACGGCCTGTACAATGTTAGTACCACTGGTGGATGGGGAAACGAAACTAGCATCGAGAGTACCATCGGCGTTGATGCGCCGTACTGCGTTGGCGATGCCAGGAGCAGGTAAGCCATTAAACTCCGTGAAATTGCCAGTTAACAATAGCTGCCCGTTGGGTAGTGGTACTGCCTGCGTAAGCATACCCCGAGCCTCGATTACTGGCGCAAATGTTGCATCAAGTAAGCCAGTTGTACCGTTTAGCCTAACAATGCCGCCATAAGAAGTAGCATTGTATTGAGGAAATCCCCCGGCAACCAACACTTGGCCGGTAGGAGTCACCGTAACAGCGTTGACTTGGTTGCTAGCTCCAACGCCAGCCGCAAAGTTCATATCGAGGCTACCTGTGGAGGTGAGGCGAGCTACTCGGCCTCGAGCTACTCCATTCACTTGGGTGAAAACGCCTCCGATCACAATATCGCCGTCAGGCTCTAGGGTAATACTGCGTACAGTATTATTAGCGCCAGTACCAGGCTGGAATGAGTTATCGAGTGTGCCATCCAGTAACAAGCGCGCTATTCGTCCGGCTGGCTGCCCATCAACTTGTATAAACGATCCTCCTATTAGGAGCTTGCCATCGGGCTGCTGGGCCAGGGCTGCTATAGGACCGAGGTTGATATTCGTAGTGTTGACAACAAAGCTGGGGTCTACCATACCTGCGCTGGTCAGGCGGACTAGCCAACGTAGTTGTTGGCCATTGGAGTTAAAGTTATCGAAAGAACCGCCTATCAGAATACTACCATCAGCTTGCACCAAGATGGCCGATATTGTCCCCCCTTGGGTTAGATTAGTGCCGATGTTGAATGACGAATCAATTGCTCCGTTAGGTAGTAGCCGTACAAGCCCACTAGTCTGTATGCCGCCATTGAGAGTCGCACCGCTACCAACCAGTATTTTGCCATCTGGTTGCAAAGCTATGCCACTGATCTGTCGGATAGAAATAGAACTGCCAAAGGTAAAACTTGGATCAATTGAACCATCAGAGTTGAGACGCACCACTAATGGAAGAGGCTGGCCATTGAATGTGGTGAAACCGCCGCCTACTAAGATTTTGCCATCTGGTTGAAGCACAATGGCCGAGATGAAACCATTAGCTCCGGTGCCACCTACGTTGAATGTCGCATCGGTGGTACCGTCTGGATTGAGGCGCTGTATTTTTCCGGTAAGGGCTCCATTGACAAAGTCGAAGCCTCCAGCGACCAGAATTTTGCCGTCCGGCTGTACGGCCAGCGAATTTACGGTTAACTGCAAACCAGCTGTGAGAGGAGTCTTCAACACTGTAGGTTGAAAAGAAGGGTCCAGCGACTGTGCCTTTAGTACTGTGATGCCTTCCAACGAACAGAACAATGTGGCCAGCAGAGAAATTCTAGTAAGAATTTTGTGCATAAACGTTAAAGCAAAATGAGTTTGACTAAACAGTATTGAATGACGATGGTAAAGTCAGTATTAAATAAGAGGACAAGGTAATGAGCTAATATGGTATTATTTGTATGAGCTGCCTTGGCAGGGGTTAGTGCAGAGGGTTTTTATTAAACTTTTTTGATATTTATTGTTTTATTTCCAATTGTGCGGTGAAGTCGGAGATGAGAAGAGTATCTAGCTTGATGGCCTGTAACCATGTTCAAAAAAGCAGCAGTTAATTCAGTAATGAGCTAAAATAATGCGAATTGTAAAAAGGTAGAATCCGATGCTAATAACCCATAATACAATGGGTCATTAGCATCGGATTCTACCTTTTAGGTTGCCTGAAAATTAGATCACCGCCAACTATCAACTTTCTTAAAACGAGTAGTTCAGCGACGCTTTGATTACGCGGTTCTGCGCGTCGAAACGGTTGCTTTTGTCGAGCGACGAGAGGCCGTAGTCGTAGCCGGCACTGAAGCCGATGCCACCGGCGGACTGGTAGCCGATGCCGCCTACTACGCCAAAGTCGACGGGGCGGAACTGGTCTTTGATGTCGAAGTCTTGCTTGTAGGCCGAGAAGCCGAGGGCGCTAGCTTCCACGCGGGCATTATTGCTAACCAAAAAAGAGGCCTGGGGACCCGCAAAAAGGTAAAAGCCAGGCGTGATGTAAGCTTTGGCCAGCACTGGCACATCGACATACGCCATGTGGGAAGTGGCCGTGACGCGGGCGTTCAGGAAGTCGAGTGGTTCAAATGGAATGGTGCCAACTAGCTTCGCGCCCTTCTCGGAGTAGCTGATGCCCGGTTCGATAGCGAAGCTCGAACCCAGCGGCAGTGTGGTGTAAAAACCCACGTGGAAACCGGGCTTCATTTCCTTGGTTACAGCTCCGCTCGAAAAGTCGGCTACATTCATCACGCTTTGTACCGCGTCACCCGACCAGTCGGAAACGTTTAGGCCGGCCCGGATACCGAACTGTGGCCCCAATATGGAACTAGTTGATTTAGGGGAGTATACCGAGCGGGCTTGCGCTTTGCCGGTATATTTGCCAGTATAAGCAGGTACGCGGTGGGGCTGAATCTGGGCCTGCGCGGAAAGGGTGCAGGCGGAAAACAAAAGGGTAGCCGCGGCCAGGCGGCCGAAAAGTCGCTTCGTATTCATAGTCAGGAAAGGAAAGGTTGTGAACCGGCGTCACGTTGCGCATCACAGAATGCCGGGGTTGTACTATGCAATTACAAAACCGTGCCAATTCCGTGATGCTAAGCTACACGCCCTTATCCTAAGCCCAATGAAGACTCTGCACTAGACTATCATCATATCGAAGTGAACTCCGCTCGGAAACGGATCCAGGTGGTCTTCTGGTAACCGAAGCAGTATAGAAACCTACTATTCTGCGTCTCGCAGTTCATCAAGTTCAAGAATTTGCCGGCCGCAAAATCTCAACTAGGATAAGTGAATAGTAAATACCTAGAACGTCATGCAGAGCACAGCGAAGCATCTCGCCTGCTGATGCGAGAATAGTAATTCAGTGTCAGCGGGCGAGATGCTTCGCTGTGCTCTGCATGACGGCCTTGTAGTAGGCCCCAATTCTTGCTCTCCATGCAGCCTACTGCTTTACACTGCAAGGATTTACAACTGGTTGGGAATATTCCTACTGCTTTTTCACGGCCTTTTCTGAGCTAGCTTTGGCGTTGCGTGGAGTGGTGGCGGCAAGGCGTCTTTCGATGTCCTCAACCATATACAGCGCATCGCTCTTCATTTGGGCGTCGTCGGTGAAGTAGCGAGCGGCGGCGCGGGCCTCGTCGCCGGCCTTGCTTAGCTGCTTGAGCTCGTTGTAGCTGTAAGCCAGATGGAAATGAGTCCAGGCGTAACTTGGGCGCAGTTTGATGGCCCGTTTGAAAGGCGCAACGCTCTCCGCAAACCGACCCCGCAACATGTGCACGTAGCCGAGCGCATAATAAGACGTGAAGTCGCCGAGGCCGTGGGCATTGGCCGTGGTGTAGTTGCGCGCTACCAATGACATCAGCGTTTTGGGCGACTTCTCGGCTTCAGCACAATCGCACTGCAACACTTGGTAGTAGTAGTCGCCCAAGGCCCGGCTTATTTTGTAGTTGGTGGGGTACTGCTTTTTCAAACTCAGCAGCGTACGCTCTACCGGAAAACTGTAGGGTATGGCGGCGCGGCTGTAGCGGACCCGCAAAGAGTCGAGCCGTTCGAGCGGTTCCAGGTCGCGGAAGCCGAAGGCCTCATACTCGCGGCTCCGCAGACTATAGTTAAGAGCCAATTCCATCTTCTTGAGCACGATAGCTGGCCGGCGGTGCTTGGGGTCGAAGCGGTTCAGGGCCTTAAAAGCCGACTCGTACTTGCGGTCCAGCATCAAACCCGACGCTTTTTCAAGCACTTCCGCTTCAGCAGCAGCCTTGGTTTGGGCCGTTGAGGATTTGGTTTGCGTAGCAGCTGGTTTGGTTGGGGCGGCAGTGGATTTAGCTTTAGACGACGAGTTAGGTGGAGTGACGTCGGACTTGGTTTGCGCGGCCGATGGCCACGCAAAACTTAGCGGTAAAACCAAGAGAAAGAGGAAGCGGTGTTGCATAGGTGAGATTGTATACGAAACTCGGGGCGGTACCAGTTAACAAAATGAACAAGGTAAATCGTTGATTTTCTGAAAATCTTTCTTCACCTTGCCGCCGTTAAGCTACTTACTGATGCCCCAGCAACGCTACTTTTTTGGCTTTTATTACTTCTGCGCTTCTGCGTAGTCGAGCAGCCGCCGTGTAGCTTTTCCAACCTGAAAACTCCAGCGCCTCTCGACTTCGAGAGGCGCTTTTTTTACGTCTTTTCCTTCCATGCGCCACTTCGCCCCCATTTTTACCTTCTTCTATTACCCGTTCTTTTACTCGAAGAACTAGGCCCGTTTTTGCCGCTGCTGACTCACCGCACCACCGCAAACCCAGGGCTCCGCACAGTGGAGCCCTTTTTCATGCTTGTTTCCTAAGTCCCGTGCTTCCTTCTCCTTCTTCTTATCGGTCACCCCTAATGTCCTCTTCTTCCGCCATTGCTATTCAGGGTTATGCGGGCAGCTTCCACGAGTTGGCCGCCCGTCATTATTTCGGCTCAACCCCGGCTATTGCGCCCTGTGCCACCTTCGGGGAAGTAGTGCGGCAAGTAACGAGTGGCAACACCGAAGTTGGATTGATGGCCATCGAGAATTCCATTGCCGGTAGCATCCTGCCCAACTACAGCTTGCTGCAACGATCGGCAGTGCAGGTAACGGGTGAAATCTACTTGCGCATCCGGCAGCACTTGATGGCTTTGCCGGGCCAAGAGTTGGCTGATATTCGGGAGGTGCATTCGCATCCGGTGGCACTGCTGCAATGCGCCGATTTTCTGGCGTTGCACCCCTGGCAGCTCGTCGAAACGGTAGATACGGCTTTGAGTGCTCGGCACTTGCGCGAGCACAGCCAAATCGGTATTGCGGCCGTGGCCGGCGAAGCGGCTGCTCGGCTTTACGGCTTGGAAGTGCTGGCCCACGATATTCACGCCGACCCCGAAAACTACACCCGCTTCTTGGTATTGGAGCGCAAAGACCCCGAGCGGTCCATCAGCACGGCCAACAAAGCCTCGCTTTATTTCCACACCGACCACCAGCGCGGCAGCTTGGCCCGCGTGCTGACTTGCATTGCCGGCCACGGCTTCAACCTCTCCAAGTTGCAGTCATGCCCCCGGCCAGGCCGCACGTGGCAGTACTACTTCCACGCCGATGTCGAGTTCGACGAAGCCGCCCAGCTACCGGCGCTGCTGCAAGAGCTGACCCTGCTCACCGACGATCTGCAAGTGCTTGGTGCCTATCAACGCGGCGAATATTATTGACCGAGTCCGCCTCTCGCCACCAAGCATATGCTTGGTAAGACGCTGCTAACGGCAGCTCTGCCTCAACAAGAAACAAGATAATGCACCAAGCAGAAGTTTGGAAATCTTCCCGAGTAACTGGCAACCATCAACAAACCGCCATGCAAGTTTCAACTGCTCAGCGCTTAGCGAATACCGGTGAATACTACTTCTCGCAGAAGCTGCGCGAAATTGCGGCCCTCAACCAAGCCGGCGCCGACATCATCAACCTCGGCATTGGTAGCCCCGACTTGCCGCCGCACCCAACCGTAACGGCGGCTCTTACGGCCTCAGCAGCGCTGCCCACCACCCACGGCTACCAGAGCTACCAAGGCATTCCGGCGTTGCGTGCGGCCGTAGCTGAGTGGTACAGTCGCGCCTACGGTGTGACCCTCGACCCCGCCACCGAAGTGCTGCCGCTGCTCGGCTCGAAAGAAGGCTTGATGCATATTGGCATGACGTTCTTGGAAGCCGGCGACGTGGTGCTGATTCCGAACCCCGGCTACCCCACCTACCGCGCAGTAGCGGAAATCTGCGGCGCCACCATCCGCGAATACGACCTAACGGAAGCCGCTGGCTGGCTGCCCGATCTGGAAGCGCTGGCCGAGTCGGACTTGAGTAAGGTGAAGATGATGCTGGTCAACTATCCGCACATGCCCACTGGCACCCGCGCCGATGCGGCGTTCCTGGCGCGGTTGGTGGCCTTCGCGCAGCAGCATCAGATTATGCTGATCCACGACAACCCCTACAGCTTCATCCTCAACGATGCGCCCATGAGCTTGCTGGCGGTGCTGGGGGCGCGGGAAGTAGCTTTGGAGCTGAATTCGTTGAGCAAGTCGCACAACATGGCTGGCTGGCGCGTGGGCTTGCTGGCGGGCCGCGCCGATTGGCTGCGGGAAGTGCTGCGCTTCAAGAGCAACATGGATTCGGGGATGTTTCTGCCGGTGCAGCAAGCGGCCGTAGCAGCGCTGGCCCTTGGGGATGAATGGTTTACGGAGCTAAACGCCGTGTATAAAGCCCGGCGTGAGGTGGTGTTCGAACTGCTGCACATCCTCGGCTGCCAACCCGACCCCGAGCAAACCGGCCTGTTTGTGTGGGCCGCCGTGCCATCCGCCTACGCCAATGGCTATGCCCTCAGCGACGAGCTACTGAATGAAGCCCGCGTGTTCCTGACGCCCGGCGGCATTTTCGGTAGCAACGGCAACGGTTTTATCCGGGTGAGCCTCTGCCAAAGCGAAGCGGTGCTTCGGAAGGCAGTGGACCGCATTGTGCAGTCTCGCAAGGCGTTGGCTTAGCAAAACACAGGTAAACTTCCACCGAACATGACCATCGTAACCGTAATAGGAATTGGGTTGATTGGGGGCTCCCTGGCGCTGAGCTTGCGCCAACAGGGCTTAGCTCACCGATTTATAGGGGTCGAAGCAAGCCCCGAGCACGCCCGACGGGCGCTAGAACTCGGCTTGATCGACGAAATTGAAACCGACCTCGCCACCGCCGTAGCCGCCGCCGACCTGGTGGTAGTGGCCGTGCCCATGGACGCTATGCTAAGCGTGCTGCCGCAGGTGCTCGACGCTGCCACCGGCCGCCAAGTGGTGGTAGATGTGGGTTCTACCAAAGAAAAGCTACTGGCTGCCGTGGCCGAGCACCCAAACCGCGGGCGGTTCGTCGCCATTCACCCCATGGCGGGCACCGAGTACTCCGGGCCCGAAGCGGCCGTGCAGCACTTATTTGCCGGCAAAACCCTGGTGGTGTGCGACGCGCACCGCAGCGACCCGGATGCGGTGCAACTGGTAGAAGAGCTATTTCGGGCACTGCCCATGCGCTTGCTCTACCTCGATGCCGCCGACCACGACTTGCACGCGGCGTACGTGTCGCACATTTCGCACATCACTTCTTTCGCATTGGCACTCACGGTGTTGGAGAAAGAGAAAGAGGAGCAGCGTATCTTTGATTTGGCCAGCGGCGGTTTCGAGTCGACGGTACGTTTGGCGAAAAGCTCCCCGGCCATGTGGGTGCCTATCTTTCGCCAGAACCGCACCAACGTGCTCGACGTGCTCGACGAGCACCTGCGGCAGCTCCAAGAACTGCGCCGCCTGCTAGCCGACGAAGACTACGAAGGGCTGCGGCAATCCATCGAACAAGCCAACCACATTCGCAAAATCATTTCGTAGCGCGGCCGCCATTGAGCTTTCGCCTAATAGACACAAAATCAAAACTTCGCACATTCACCTTAATACCATGAACCAAACTGCCCTCGCGCCCAAGACCGTGAACATCCACAAAAAGGCGCTTCTAATTTCCGGACCATGCAGCGCCGAAACCGAAGAGCAAGTGCTGCAATCCGCCACTGAACTGGCCGCTACTGGCCGAGTGGATATGCTGCGCGCCGGTATCTGGAAGCCCCGCACCAAGCCGGGCATGTTCGAAGGCATCGGCACGAAGGGCCTGCCGTGGTTGCGCAAAGCCAAGGAAATAACCGGCCTGCCGGTAGCTGTGGAAGTGGCCACGGCCAAGCACGTAGAGGATTGCTTGGCTTTCGAAGTGGACGTGCTGTGGGTGGGTGCCCGCACCACCGGCAACCCGTTCTCGGTTCAGGAAATTGCCAACGCGCTGCGGGGCGTCGATATTCCGGTGCTCGTGAAAAACCCGATTCACCCGGAGTTGGAGCTGTGGGTAGGCGCCGTGGAGCGCTTAGCCAAAGCTGGCCTGAAAGACCTCGGCCTCATCCACCGCGGCTTCGCCAGCTACGGCAACACCGACTTCCGCAACGCCCCGATGTGGCACCTGCCCATCGAGATGAAGCGCCGCATGCCCGACCTGCCCATCATCTGCGACCCGAGTCACATCTGCGGCCGCCGCGACACGCTGGCCGCCGTGGCGCAGCAGTCCATCGACCTTGACTTCGACGGCCTCATGCTGGAGTCGCACCCCGACCCGGACAATGCCTGGAGTGACGCCAAGCAGCAAGTAACGGCCGCCGCCCTCAAGGACATGCTGGAGCACTTGGTATGGCGCCACGAGCCCGACAACCAACGCGAATTCCAGACGGCTCTGGCTGGTCTGCGTGCGCAAATCAACCAGCTCGACACCGAAATCATGCAGTTGCTCGGCCGCCGCATGGGCGTGGCGCAGCAGATTGGTCAGTACAAGAAAGACAACGACATCACCATCCTGCAAACCACTCGCTACAGCGAAATTTTGGAGCGCAGCCTGCGTCAGGGCACTGCTTTGGGCCTCACGCCTGAGTTCATCCATAGCTACCTCGAAGCAGTTCACTTAGAGTCTATCAACCGCCAGAACAAAGTGATGAACTCGTAGCAGCGCTGCTGGTTGGTTCGGTATTGTGCTCGTTAAGAAGTGCAATGCAAAGATTAACTGTTGGCCGCCGGAGCTTCGTGGCGGCAGTTGTTTACGTGGCTGTAGCGCGAAGCTCAGGCTTCGCGCTACAGCCACGTAAACAACTGCCGCCACGAAGCTCCGGCGGCTACTACAAACTCCGAGGCCAAAAGAAAGATAATTAAAGCTACCGTCAGCCGTTTTCGGTAGTGGGCCTGGGTGATAGGCAGCGGTTAGCAATCGGAATACGTTCTATACCTTCGGATAAACTTCTATTCGGGTACGGGTTCTTTTACCAACGAGCTATTGGACAAGCGA
>NZ_CAXTBM010000038.1:0-61626 GCF_964242765.1 uncultured Hymenobacter sp. | reverse complement strand
AGAAGTGGACAATGGGGCTGGGGACCGAAGTTTACTGAAAATAGAAGTCGGTTTGGCAATGATTAAGCGGCACTCCATGAAAAAGCCGGTCGGGAACGTTCCCGACCGGCTTTTTGCCAACTTAGATAACATGCGTTAACTGATACCAGCTACTTAGTCGACTTTCACAACCCGGGTTTTGGCAAATCGGTCGTGCCAGCCCGAGCCGCCGCCTAGAAAGGAAAACGCGTCGAAAGGAATGATCCGGCTGAGTGTGCGCTGTAGGGCGGCTGTAGTGGTGAGCTTCGAGCCATCTTCCATGACCACGCGGGTACGGGTTGCAATCTTGCCCATCGTGCGGCCGGTCATCGACTCCATGATGAAATAGTAGCTCAACATAATCACAATACCTATCAGCGAAGCCAACGGACCTTCTAGCACATCGAGTATCCATCGATTGTCGGTAATAGCTACCGCCAATCCTAGGGCAAAGCTAAGACTGAAGAGTATGGCATAAAACGCAATGAGGTCGACAATGTAGTTGGCGAAGCGCTGACCTGTGCTAGCCGAAGTCATGGCTAGCGGAGAGTTCAGTAATTCAGTGAAAACAGACGAATTCTCAACACGCTCATCTGAATAATCTTGCTCTAAGTAATTTTGTTGCATATTTCGACGTTTATTGTACGTCTACAATATGCGAAAAAATTATCCAGCGGCAATGGCTTTGCGACGACTGACGCGCGGTAAACGCTCGGCGCCTTGCTCCAGCAGGTCGTCGTCGCGCTCGGTCTTTTTAACCGTCCAGCTCAGCGAGTACAAGTCTTTGCGCCGGTCGCGCAGGTTGCGCACGGCTCCGCTGGTATTTAGGTCTTTCAGCAAGTCCAAATCGAGGTCGGCAATCAGAGTCATTTCGGTGTTCGGCGTGGCCTCGGCTACAATGGCGTCGTGCGGAAAGGCAAAGTCCGAAGGGCTGAACACGGCACTCTGCGAGTACTGAATATCCATGTTCTCGACCCGCGGCAGGTTGCCCACCGAGCCGGTGATGGCCACGTAGCACTCGTTCTCGATGGCGCGGGCCTGGGCGCAGATCCGGACGCGCTGGTAAGCATTCTTGGTGTCGGTCCAGAAGGGCACGAACAGAATTTTCACGCCTTCGTCGCTCAGCATGCGGGCCAGTTCGGGGAATTCCACGTCGTAGCACACCAGAATGCCGATTTTACCGAAGTCGGTGTCAAAGCACTTCAGCTTGTCGCCGCCCCGCATGCCCCAGTAACTCGCCTCGTCGGGCGTGACGTGCAACTTGTATTGCTCGTCTACGGTACCGTCGCGGCGGCAGAGATAGGCCACGTTGTGCAGCTTCTCATCTTCGTAAACCGGCATCGAACCGGCCACGATGTTGATGTTGTAGCTCACGGCCAGCTCCATCATTTTGGCTTTGATGGGCGCCGTGAAGGCCGCCATAGCCCGGATAGCTACCGCCGGCGAATCCTCGTTGGTGAGGGCCATTAGGGGAGCGTTGAAGAACTCGGGGAACATCACGCAGTCGGCCTTGTAGCCACTTACCGTATCCACAAAGAACTCGATTTGCTGCAACAAGTCTTCCAGGCTGCGAGTGGCGCGCATCTGCCACTGCACAATACCGATGCGGGCATTGCTTTTCTGGTTGCCGATGAGCTTCTCTTCCTCTTCGTAGTACACGTTGATCCACTCAAGCAGCGTGGCGTAAGCCTTACTTTCGGAGTCGTAAGGCAAGTAGCCACGGATGATTTTGCGGACGTAGAATTCGTTGGAAAGCTGGAATGTCAGAATGGGGTCAACCAACTCTTTGTTGCGCACCATTTCCACGTACTTGGCCGGCGTCATTTCGTTGGCGTATTGGGCATAGCCCGGAATCCGGCCGCCGGCCACCATGGCGCGCAAATTTAGGTTCTCGCACAGTTCCTTGCGAGCGTCGTACAAACGGCGGCCGAGGCGCAAGCTCCGGTACTCGGGGTCCACAAATACGTCCACCCCATACAGCGTGTCACCATCGGAGTTGTGCGTGTCGAACTTGCCGTTGCCCGTGATTTTGGCGTAGGTGTGCTTGTCGCCGAACTTGGCGTAATCGACAATGATGGCCAATGCTGCCGCTACCAGCCGGCCATTGTCCTCAATACCGATTTGGCCTTCGGGAAACTTACGGATCAAGGCGCTGAACTCGTCGGCCGACCAGGCGCCTTCCATGTTGGAATATACCTGATCCATAATGCCCTTGATGGCCTTGAAGTCGGAGCGGCGCAGGGTGCGCAATACCAGCTTGTGGGCCGGGATAGCCGTGGGGGTAAGCAACTCCGCTATCGAACCTGAATGCTTGTCGGGGGTTACTTTTTTGGCGTGGCTGCCGCTGGCTTTGCCATTTGAACTCGTTGCCATATAGGTCGAAGGAAAAGTCGTAGAAGAAATGCAAAAATACCGCTTCGTTGATTGGACGCGGTCCTGATTTTACGGGAGTACAACAAGTTTGGCGGGAAAGTGGTGCAAATGGTCGCAAAAAGGCCGGTTCCACAAATGGAGCCGGCCGGAAGAGCATTGACACAGCTTCTCAACAGCTGCCAGTGAAGCGGAAGAATACCAGGTTTATTTAGTAGCTGCGTTGGCTTGCGCATGTACCCGTATTCGGCAATTACACGAAACCTTGAAATCTTCAGAAATAACCGCAATCCGACTGCCTTTCCCGTTACTGCCGCACCACGCGCCGCACTGCTACGCCGGTTTTCGTTTGCACTCGTAGCAGCGCCACCCCCCGAAACGCACCGAAAGCCGCAGCGGGCACCACAGCTTCGCCAGAAGCGTGCGGAATGGTATAGCTAAACAACACGCGCCCTGTTACATCGGTGGCAGTAAGCGAAACGCGCCCAGCCAAGGCAGGCAAAGTCAGGCGCAGAGATTCGCTGGAGCCGACAGGGTTTGGGTAAACTGCTACAACTGATTCGGGCAGCCGCGTTTGCGTGCTTAGCACAGGCAAGCGGCGGTAGATGTCGCGGTACTGCACCAACGACACGAGTTCTTGGCCGTTCACGAGTTGCGTGGTGACTTGCAGCAGCGGAATGCCCTGGTTTTTGGCCAGCCACTTGTACTGTTTCATCACCGGCCGCTGAATAGCCGTGCCCGGCTCCCCCTGCAAGGATACACTGTCGCGGACTTGCAGCGTGCTTACCACGCGCAACGCCTCGAACGTGCCGAACGGCGTGGTAAGGGTGCCCCATCCGTCGGCATTGTTTACGCGCTTCTGTTTTTCGCGCAAATAGGCTGTGCCGGGCACGTTCACCGAGAAGTCGGAATTACTGGAATCTCGCTGCTGGTATACGAGCGGAAAGCGGTATATCACGTCTTGCAAGGCCTGGCTTTGATAGAAAACGGGCAGCGCACCCACTGACGGAATGTCGGCCCCGTAGCCCACCTGCCGGTAGTTGGTAGTTGATTCGTTGAAAAAGGAATATATCTCGGTGATAGGTAAGCCCGCCGCCACCAATACAGCCGGTAGCGGCTGCCGATTGGCAATAGTAGCCCGGTTTACGCCACCCAGCACGCCAAACACTATCGGGAGCAGCCCCGGGGTGTTGTTAACGGCCGAGTAGTAAGACACGCTCTGATTGACGGGCCGCAAGCTGCTGTAATTCCAGGTTTGATTGGCACCCGTCTGGGTGAGAGCAGGGCCCATTAAAGTCAGTGATTCGCTGGTGCGCAACGAGTCGCCGAGGTTGGGCATGTCGTTGCGGTCAATAGTGATGGGCGTTTGGGCTTGAACTGAAAGCGTTGTGGCCGTTAGTAGCACAAAAAGGGAACCGGAGTAGCAGCGGCGCATAAGAAGAATGTTTTCGGTGAGGCATTGATGCTTCCGAATATAGCACCTGTACGTAAGTTAGATGCTATCCGGTTAGGCCGTTGTACCTTGCAGTATGCTTCCGCCCGAAGAACGTCGTCTCCAGACGTTGGGCCGGCTGCTGGCCTCGCCTGAAGGTTTTCCGCCGACAGCCTGGTTATGCGCCCCGCCCGACGTGCACCGCTGGCAGCCCGCCATGCCGGCGGCTGTGCTAGTAGTGGCTGCCGCCGGCATGGCTGTGCCCACGCCACCTGGCCTCGTCCGCACCCTGTTCATGGATGAAGTGCAACTGGTTATGGAGCGTCTGCTCACCCAAGTGCCCGGCGCCCCCGATTGGCTTCGCGTCGACATCCTGGCCCGCTACAAAACCAACCACGAGTTTCCGGCCCTTACCGGTCACCCCGATACGCTGGCCGACTACCTGGCGGAAGCCGTGCACGCCGGTGGTCTTTCTGCTCCCGATGCCCTGGCGCAACTGCTGAAGTATTTTTCCCACTTCACTCGCGAAGCTGCCGAGCGCATCATGTCCCAAGCTTACCGCCGCACACAGAAATAAGCGTTGCAACTGCCTCTCAAGAGCAGGATTAGAGACGATACGCAATTTTTCTTTGCCGCTACCAAAGAAACGGTCATGCTTCGACCAGCAGACGCCAGATGAAGCATGACCGTTTAAGTAGACAAACTACCGTTACACTCCCGTCATCTCCGGCACCTCCGCTGGCACCACCAACTTGCCAGCGGTAGCCGACCGAATCTGCTCAACGCTAACCCCCGGCGCCCGTTCGCGCAATACAAAGCCGTCGGCCGTCACGTCGAGCACAGCGAGTTCGGTTACTATTTTCTTGACGCAGTGTAGACCCGTAATGGGCAGCGTGCAAGCGGGCAGCAACTTGCTGCTGCCATCTTTGGCCACGTGTTGCATGGCCACAATAATGTTTTTGGCCGAGGCCACCAAGTCCATGGCGCCGCCCATGCCCTTCACCATTTTGCCGGGAATCTTCCAGTTGGCAATGTCGCCGTTTTCGGAAACCTCCATGGCCCCAAGAATGGTCAGGTCCACATGCTCGCCCCGAATCATCCCGAACGAGTCGGCGGAGGAAAAGAGGCTGGAGCCGGGTAGAGTGGTTACGGTTTGCTTGCCGGCGTTGATGAGGTCGGGGTCCACTTCGTCCTCGGTGGGGAAGGGGCCCATGCCGAGCAAGCCGTTTTCCGACTGCAACTCCACATTGATACCCGCAGGAATGTAGTTGGCTACGAGGGTCGGAATACCGATACCGAGGTTTACGTAGTATCCGTCGCGCACTTCCTGCGCAATCCGCCGGGCAATGCCGTGTTTGTCTAACATGATGGGTGGGAGAGGAGAAGGTTATTTAACAGATGCGGCATGGGCGCCTACCACCGCCTGCCGGACTTGCACCTTGTATTTCCCGGCCAAGTCGCGGGCCGTGGTGTTGGGGTACTTCTGCGTGTAAAGCAGGGCTACAATTTTCAGCTTCGGGTCCACCCAATAGGTGGTGCCGAAGATGCCGCCCCACTCATAAGAACCTTCGGAGAGGCCGGAGGTATCGGCGGTTTTGGCGGTGGTGATGCTGAAGCCGAGGCCAAATTTGTTGTCGCCTTGGTTGACCTCACCAATTTGGTTGCTGGTCATCAGGCGTACCGTGGTTGGTTTCAGCAAGCGGCGGCCGTTGTATTCGCCCTCGTTGAGCATCATCTGCAAAAAGACGGCGTAATCGTCGATGGTGGAGGAAAGACCCGCGCCGCCCGAAAAGTAGGTGCCGGCGGCTTTGGGATAATCCGGTGTCATGCGGCCTTGAGGTGCCATCTTCACGGTAGCTTTGGATGCGTCTTCGGTGTAGAGGGCGGCCAAGCGGTTTTGCTTTTCGGCGGGCAGGTAGAACCAGGTATCGCGCATACCGAGCGGGTCGAAGAGGCGGGTGCGTAAGTATTGGTCGAGGGGCTGCTTGGAAAGCACTTCAATCAAATAGCCCAGCACATCCACGCTCAGTCCATATGTGAATTTCTCGCCCGGCTGGTGCAGCAGTGGCAGCGCCCCCAGCGCATTCATTGAAGCAGCCAGATTACCGCCTGGTGTCCCGATGCCGCTTGGAATATGCGCTTTCGCGTAAATAGCGCTGGCTTCCTTGGAGCCGATTACCGGATAACTGATGCCGGAAGTGTGGGTCAATAGCTGCCGAATGGTTATTTCGGATTTGGCCGGGACGGTGGTATAAGTGGAATCTTTCTCGTTGAAAGTAGCCAGCACTTTGGGGTTGCGGAAAGCTGGCAGGTACTTGGAAACCGGGTCGTCGAGTTGGAATTTGCCTTCGTCGTAAAGCATCATCAAACCCACGCTGGTTACGGCCTTGGTTTGCGAGGCAATCCGAAAGATAGCCTCGGGCTTGAGCGGCGTTTTCGCTTCCACATCCTCATACCCAAAGGCTTTGCGGTAGATGATTTTGCCGTCGCGCGCCACCAAGGCAATAGCGCCCGGAATGCGGTTGGCGGCCGTGTACTCCTGCAAGAGCTGGTCGAGGCCCGGCAACTGCTCGGGTTTGGCCGTAAGGGTCTGCGACTTGCTGCTCTTTGGCTTCGCCGGAGCCGCCGTTTGGGCGTACGAGTAGTTGCCGAAAGCAAGCGAAAGGAGAACGAGGAAAGCTGTCTTTTTCATAGGATGCTCTAAGATTGGTCTCGTGATGGGTGGCGCAAGGGCTAACAATGGCTAGCTCAACGACCCTGTGACACGCTGCTGTACTCCTTGCAAATTCTGCGTGCGATGCTACTTGACTGAAGTCCGTACGGTGCGCTGCTCGATGCGTTTTTCGTAGTTTTTACCTTGAAAAATGCGCTGCACGAAGATGCCGGGCGTGTGAATTTGATTGGGGTCCAGCTCGCCGGCGGGCACCAATTCTTCCACTTCAGCTACCGTAATTTTGCCGGCCGTCGCCATCATCGGGTTGAAGTTGCGGGCCGTGCCTTTGTAGACAAGGTTGCCGGCCGTGTCGCCCTTCCAGGCTTTCACAAAGGCGTAATCCGCTTTCAGCCAGGTTTCCAGCAAATACATTTTGCCGTAGAATTCCTGGCTTGGCTTGCCTTCGCCCACTTCGGTGCCGTAGCCGGCAGGAGTGTAGAAAGCCGGAATACCCGCGCCCCCGGCCCGAATTCGTTCGGCCAAAGTGCCTTGCGGCAACAACTCCACTTCTAGCTCGCCGCTGAGTAGCTGCCGCTCAAACTCGGCATTCTCGCCCACGTAGCTGGAAATCATCTTTTTTACCTGCCGCTGTTGCAGAAGCAACCCAATGCCGAAATCATCAACCCCGGCATTGTTGCTGATGCAGGTAAGATTTTTAACGCCTAGGCGCAGAATTTCCTGAATGGCATTTTCGGGGATGCCGCACAGACCGAAGCCGCCGAGCATGAGCGTCATGCCGTCGGTGAGGCCGTGCAGGGCAGCTTGGGCGTCAGGAACTACTTTGTTGATCATAGGAAAGAGCGTGAGCAATTGTCGGTGGGTTCGGGGCGTAATCGATACCTAAAAGTTCACTCAGTGGAAGAGGTGCGCTTTTTATTGGCATAGCCAAGCTTAGCGGCCTCAACGAAGTGGTTAGGCGGGGCCTTGTGTTTTGATTGACCTCAGCCGCCTACCAGATGCCGGCGGGCTTCTTCGGCGTCGAGCGTTAACTGTGCTTTCAGCGCGTCCAGGTCCTCAAACTTTTGCTCATCGCGCAGGCGGGCTACCAGCTGAACTGTGAGTTGCTGGTCGTACAGGTCGCCGTTGAAGTCCAGCAGATGCGCCTCGATGGTCTGGGTTAAGTCGCCGCCTACGGTAGGACGCACGCCGATATTGAGCATGGCTTCGTGGTGCACGCCGGCAGCGGTAGTGACCATTACGGCGTACACGCCACGGGCCGGAATCAGCTTAAGGGGCTCCTCTACGTGCAGGTTTGCGGTGGGCCAGCCGATGGTGCGCCCCAGTTGTCGGCCGCGCACCACAGTGCCCGTCAGCTCGTAGGGGTAGCCGAGGTAGCGGCTGGCCGTCAGGATGTCGCCGCTTTCGAGGGCACGGCGGATACGGGTGCTGCTCACGCCCACGGCATCCACATCTTCGCGCGGAATTTCCTCTACGCTAAGGCCATATCGATCCGCATTCTGGCTGAGATACTCGAAGCCGCCTTCCCGATTTTTGCCGAATCGGTGGTCGTAACCGATAACCAACTTGCTGGTGCCCACCGTGCGCACCAAGATATTCTGGATGTATTCTTCGGAAGTCCAGGAGGCGAATTCGTGGGTGAAGGGAATAATGAGCAGGTAATCGACTCCAAAATCACTCAGCTTCTTGATTCGCTCGTCGAGCGTGTTGAGCAGATGCAAATCTTGCGGGTTGGGGTGGGAAGGCGGTGGGTCCAACACCAAGCGTGGGTGGGGCCAATAGGTGATAACCACCGATGGCCCCCCGCTTTGTTGCGCCACTTCCTGCAACCGCCGCAGGATCTGCTGGTGCCCGAGGTGCACGCCATCAAATGTGCCACTAGTAACAACCGCTTGGCCTTGAAGGTGTGGAAACTGCGCCGGGTCCCGAACAACTTGCATCTGCTTGATAGTGCTAAGGTTAAAGTAACTAAGTAGTACGTCTACTCGAAACGGTCGGCGGAGGAAGTTTACCCTTGTAAGTGCCGATAGTCTGCAATATGCAGATTCTCCTGTACGGTGCGGCGCTTGTCAGGGTGTAATCATCTTTAGCTTCGCTGATTTAGGACTTGAAATCAACCGAATTGCTGACGAGCTCCACAACGCTGCATAGATAGAGCTGAGTGCGCGCAAACTCCCAGTATACTTGCTTCTAATTACCCTTAGTGCGTTGAGCTTGATTGGATTATAGTAGTGAAGTGGAAAACGGCTTGTCTGCTATTCTGCGCGTACAATCTGATTTTCCAAGCCAAAATAGGCGTTCAGATTTTTGCTGCGCTGGAGATAACCGCCTAACCACCCATACGCACAGCCGAAGGCAGCGCAGTAGCAAGCTTACGCAGAGGATTGCAACAAGCAAATAGCGCGGTGTAGTGACCCCAGCACCGGATTCAACGGTTAGTCTGAAACACTTTCTGAGTTGCCACCTGACTCCGGCGCCGGGTTGGTAGTATGGAAATACTCTAAGCCGGCCCGGCGCTCCGGCCGACGCTGCCTCTGCGGCCGAGAAGCGCGTTCGGTGGCACCTTCTGGCGGCGCTGGGCGTAACGCTTCAAGCTGCTCGATGTTCAAGGCCTCGGCCAGTTGATAATTGCCGATGCGGGTGCGCACCAATTTGGTGAGGTGAGCGCCGCAGCCCAATGCGGCGCCAAAGTCGCGGGCAAGGCTGCGGATATACGTGCCTTTCGAGCAAACCACCCGGAAATCGACTTCGGGCAGTGCCAAGCGCGTTATTTCAAACTCTTTGATGGTGACTTGTTTGCTTTTGATAACGGCTTCCTCGCCGCGCCGCGCTACTTCGTAGGCCCGCTCACCGTTCACTTTTACCGCCGAAAACAGCGGGGGCGTCTGCTCAACCAAGCCCGTAAACGGCGCGGTGGCCGCCCGCACGGCGGCCTCGCTCAGGTGCTCAAACGGCAGTTCCACATCGACTGGAGTTTCCAGGTCGAAGCTGGGAGTGGTTTGGCCTAGGCGGAAGGTGCCAGTGTACTCCTTTTCCTGCGCTTGAATCAAGTCGATTTCCTTGGTCTTCTTGCCGGTGCACAAGATAAGCAGACCCGTAGCCAGCGGGTCGAGAGTGCCCGCGTGCCCGATTTTCTTGATTCGCAGCGTGTTTTTGACTTTGCGTACCACATCGAACGAAGTCCAGGTTAGGGGCTTGTCGAGCAGCAAAACTTCGCCGGTTTCAAAATCGAAAGGAGGAAAAGAAGCGTCCATCATCTACAGCTTAAAAAGGCGTTATGGGAATGCGCGGCCAGGGGAGTACCAAAAGTAGGCGAGCCGAAACAGCTTAATTCAAGTGAGGTTGCGCTTGCCGAAGCACGACTAAGGGAAGAGACGGTAAGGGCTAGTTCAACAACCACCCAGTGTCTAGCCAAACAGATTTTAGCTTAAATCAACTTCAAGTTGATACCCAACCCAATCATCACCAGAATAACCACGCCTACAATGATGCGGTAGAAGCCAAACGCCCGGAAACCAAAGCGCGACACAAAGTTTACGAACGACTTGACGGCCAGTAGCCCCACCGCAAACGCCACGACGTTGCCGAACAGCAGCAGCTTGATGTCTTCCGCGCCCGGCGCACTCACTTTGTAGGTTTTGTAGAGTTGGTAGCCCGTGATGACGAACATGGTGGGCACCGCCAGCAGAAAAGAGAAGTCGGCGGCCGAGCGACGGTCGAAGCCTTGGGTGAGGCCGCCTATGATAGTGGCCGCCGAGCGTGACACACCCGGTATGAGGGCAATGCACTGGAAAAGGCCGATTTTGAGCGCCTGCATGAGACTCGGAGTGGTTACTTCCTTGCGCGGACCCGAAAACCAACGGTCTACAAACAGCAAGATAATACCGCCAACCACCAACGAAACCGCTACCACCGTCACGCTCTTCAGCAGTTCCTCGATAACATCTTTCAACAAGAAGCCCAACACACCGAAAGGGAGAAAAGCCACAATCAGCTTCACGTAGAAATCGACGCTTTGCAGAAACCGCCGCCAGTACAGCACTACCACCGACAAAATAGCCCCGAGTTGAATGGAGGTGATATACGTTTCGGTGAACGGAAGCTGCCCAATGCCGAGCAGGTTGGCCACTATCACCATGTGGCCGGTGCTGGAAACCGGCAAAAATTCAGTTAGGCCTTCGACAATGGCGAGTAGCAGCGCGTGCCAGTAATTCATAAGGAAACGGTGTAGCGCGAAGCTCCAGCTTCGCGCCGCGTAGAAGATGGGCGTGCGTACCTGTGCTCCGAAGTCTCACTTCGGGGGCAGGCGAACGATGCGCGAAGCTGGAGCTTCGCGCCCCAAAGCTACGGGCGCTTGTAAGTAGGGGCGGTGGTTGCGGGAGCGGCAGGAGCAGGTTGCTGCGCCAAGGTTTCGCGGGTGGTGGCGTCAGCCGCTACCGGAGCATAGCCGTGGGGCCGCGCCATAATTGCCCAAAACTCAATCAGAAAACCGATGATCAGCAGAATGGGGCCGAGCGTGATGCCAAGAAATCCTTCGCCATAGTCGGCGGAGTCCAGCGTCATTGTGACAAAGCCAGCGGCCAGTACGGCTAGGCCAAGAAACATCAGGCGGTAGTTGCGCGTCCCGAAGGCAAAGCGAGGTTCTTGTGTAGGTTCCATTGTAGTAGTATTAGAGAAGAATGTCCTGCTTCTGCTTCGGTGCTCTGCGCTCAACAGGACGGTCTGGTTGTAGTTTTAAAGAGTTAGTACAAGTCATCCAGCGACATGCCCAAGTACTTCCGCACGGCGCGGTAGGAACTTAGGAAACCGATGCCACAGCCCAAGCCGACCATCACCAAAAGCAGCGCCCCAATGAGCCGGTCGTCGCGCAGAATGCGCAAGTCAGCTACCTGTAAGTAAGCGTATTGCAGCAAAGCCAGCAACAGCAAGGCCGCCAGAATACCGCTGGCTAGGCCCTGCCACGTAGCCCGCCGCAGAAACGGCCGCTGAATAAAAAAGGAAGTGGCCCCCACCAGTTGCATGCTCCGAATAAGGAAGCGCTGCGAGAACAGAGCAAGCTTGATGGTATTGTTGATGAGCACCGTCACGACGATGGTAAGCACGACGGCAAAGCCGAGCAGCACCAAACTGAGTTTGCGCACATTCTGGTTGATGGAGCTGATTAGGCTCTGCACGTACTGCACCTCGTACACGCCCGGCTCGGCTTTCAGCTCCCGCTCGATGCGGCCCATCTGCAACGAATCCGAATACTCGGACTTGATTTTTAGGATGTAGGCGTCACGCAGTGGGTTGTCTCCGAGGAAGTTCTTGAAGTCCTCGCCAGTTTGGTCGATGAACTGCTTGGCGCCTTCCTCTTTCGATAAAAAGCGCACCTGCGGTTTCTGGTCGCGGAGGGCAATGTAGGGCTTGCGCGAAAAGTCTTGTTGCAGGCGGAGCAGTTCAGTAGCCGGCAAGTTGCGCTCTAGATACACCTGCATTTCGATGTTCTCCTTCACCAGGTTGGAGAGCTTATGGGCATGAATCAAGAGCAACCCGAACAACCCTATGACCAGCAACGCCAGCGTGATGCTGAACACAACCATCAGGTGCGGATAGCTGCCAAGCTTTTTTTTACGGATCGGACGGGTTTGGGGCATAGAGGCGCAAAGGTAAGCGTAAGAGTGATTAGAGGCGTACGTGAGTGAATCATTAACAATGATTAACACAGTAACACCCTACTTCATAACTATGGTGCACGCTCCTGCTGAGCCTATCAAAGCCTCTCTCCCGCTTCATTGTAACAGTATATAATTACCACGGTGGTAGATACGCTTCGACAGGCGCACCATGAGCGTTGTTTTGACAAAGGCTGCTAGCAGAACGGGCTGTGTTCCTCGACTACTTCTTTGTTTGGTTTCTACCTGCCAATCATAATGTGGTCCGCGGGTCGTCATCTACATTCAGTATTTCGCGGGCTTTGCGGGCGTTGGTTTCGCGACGGCGCAGGTGCTTTCGCGCAAATAGCTCGTTGAAAGAATCAAACTGCTCGGTATGGAGCAGGGAAATACCGGCACGCGCCTGGTTCTGGCTGGTTAAGTCGCTGTAGTCGCGCGGGGTGGTTTCGTAGCGCAGCTTGGCCCGAAATTTTCCGTCGGTGCGCAGGGCGTATTCCAAGCTCAAATCCCCGATAACCGAAGAGTTAGTACCATTTACGGGTAGGCCAGAAGAGGTAGTCGCAACGCCATTGCTGAAGCCGCCTTCCCGCGTTACGCGCAGCCGGCCGTTCATGAAGGAGTAGCTTAGACGTACTTGCAAAGCTTGCAACTGCTCGGCCGAAAGGCCATTGAAGTTGAAGCTGATTTCCAGGTTCGGGTCGAGCTGTGAAGTGAGGGCCCCAAGCTGCGTGGAAATAATCTGTCCCAAGCTGTTGCCCAACGCATTGTCCTGCCCCCGCAGCGAAGTAACCGACGACAACGAACCCACCTGCGCCAGTTGCCGGAACACCACCAAGCTAAATACCTGCCGGTTCAGCTCCTGCTCATCATTGCGCAACGACGACAGGAACGGCGCCAAATCACCTTCCAACGACGAGGGAATATCATTGAATTCCAGATTCAGTTTGATGGCCGGCAGCAGCAGCGGCCCGGTCAGGTTCATCACGGCCGTAACGGGTACCACGGCGTTGTTGCCAGGTAGGGCAGGGGCTAGGGATGTGCGTTGCGTGTAGGCGGCCGTCACGTTCATCTCGCCCGCCAGCGGGTCGCCGTTCCAAACGATGGTGCCCCCCGGCCGCACCACAAACTCCTTGTTTACAAGGCCCTGCAACGTGAAGTTGTAGGCCCCGCGCACAATCTCGATTTGCCCGCTCATGTTGAAGTCGCCGCGCGTGTCGATGTTGAGGCGCAGCCGCCCCGCCGCGGTGCCGCGAATAACGTCGCCGGTGCTTTCGTCGAGCAGAATCTCCACGTAAGCATCAGGCGTCACTTCCAAATTCATACTCAACCGGATACCCGACAAGTCAATCTTGTCTTGGACGCCCACTGGCACTGGCGTGCGGGCCGTGTCGAGCAGGTTGCGGTTTACAAAGCGGATGTAGCTAGCCTGTTCGGCTTTGGCCGCGTTGTCGAGCGGCAAGGAAAGGCGCGTGCCCGGGTCCGACTTAGCTTGCACATTGACTACCAAGTTGGTAGACGGGCCATTAACGCGGGCCGTACCCGTGGCATAGGCCGTGCCGAAATACAATTGGTTGTCTTTGCGGGTGGTATTGAGTACCAGCAGCTTGCGGAACGAAGCATCCAAGTCAAGCCGCATGTTTTTGAACCCATCGTGGAAGATGTCGCCGGTGATGGTGCCGGTGTTGCCAAGCGGGTCGCGCATCCGAATATCACGCAGCGCAATCCGGTCTTCCGCAAACCGAATTCGGTCGGAGAAGGTGTAGGTGGTATTCAGATAAATGAACGTGAGCTGGCCTTCCGTAACATCGAGCGTGCCCGTAAGCCGGGGCGAATTGAAGCGGCCCGCTAGGCGCAAGGTGCCCACTGCCGTGCCACCTAGGTTGCGGAACAAAGTTTTGAGGAAAGGCTCGGCGAGCTTGACGGGGGCATTGTCAAGCACGGCCGTGAGGTTGAGCTGGTCTTCTTCGAGGCTAGGCGCAATGGTACCGGCCACCCGCACTACGCGCTGTTCATCGCGCAGCACATCCAGGTCCACCAAGGCCTGCTTGGCGCGGTTGTCCCAACTGCTTTGCCCGGTCACGTTCCCAATCAGCACCTTATCCAAGCGCATCGAATCGACGGTGAGGGTGGAGTTGATGGCCAACGGGCCGTAAACGCCGCTCAGCGTGCCTTCCGCATTCACGCGGCCCGTCATGTTTTGTTTAGTAAGTGAGTTGAGCGTTTCCAACTCCATATCCTTCACGGTTAGCTTCAGCTCTTTGCTGGCATCCTGTGAGATAAAGCCTTGGGCGCTGATGCTCTGTGGCCCGTTACTCAAGCTAAAGTTCTGAATATCAATTTCCTTACCTTTATTGGAAATTATTACGGCGTTGTTTTGAGCAATCATCCAGTCCTTGCCCAGCAGGTTCACGCCCGACTGCCGGAACACCACCTGCACGGCACTCGGCAGAAACGACAGCGCCCCGTTAATCTGCGCTCGGTTGGTGGTGTTGGTTTGCGCCAAAGCCGTCGAGAAATTGATGCGCTCCTGGTCCCACACGCCTTCCACGTAGAACCGCTCGGTTTTGCCCAAGCTCGGCAACACCTGCCGCTCCGAGGTCACACTGGCCTGCGCCAACACTTCAGGCTGATAAGGTAGCTTGGAGGTGGTGAAGTCGAAGGCCGTGCGGTAAGTGCGGATGCTGTCAACCTGCAACGTATCGAAGCTGCCGCCGAGCTGGAAAATAGAGGTTTGGCCGTTGCGGAACGAGCCATCAATGCGCGAGTAGTTCGACACCTTCAAACCCGGTACAAACAGCTGCAACATCGGATTCGGCTTTTTCAAATACAAATCCAACGCAATAGCATACTCCCGAATCGGCGACTGGCGCTTGCGGCGGTAATAGGTGGTAATGGCCGCGTCGTCGCTCTCGAAGTTCAAGGCGTACTCGGTCAGCAGCACTTGGGCGCTCCGAATTACTTCGGTGTAGTTGTAGTTGCCGGTTGCCGTCAGGTTAAGCGCTTCCGAACGAACCGTAAGCTGGCGTTGCCCCGCGGTGCGCTGGCTAAGCACGTCGAACGTATCCAGCGCCACGGTGCGGCCCGCGTAACCTAAGCGCGTGTTGCGCAGGATGATGCGGCCCAGTAAATCGTCGAGGCGCAAGCCTCGAAACTTCACGTCGGCGGTGGTAGCTACCGTCACGCTTTGCTTGGTGAGGCCCAGGGCTCGCAGGTCGGCGCGGCGGATGCGGGCCCGCACGTCGAAGGCTTGGGTGGCTTTGTTGAGGTTGACGGTGCCGTTGGCGTCGAATTGCAGGCTAGGGTCGTTGGCGGCGAGGCGGCCCGTAAACGATTCGCGGCTGAAACGCCCGTCGGTGCTGATGTTGCGGTAGCGGTAGCCGTTCAGCCACACGCTCTGCACGGTGGCACGGGCCGTCAGGCGAGCAGCTTCCGGGGCGAACCCCACACCTTGCACGCGGCCATTCATGGTGATGTCGCGCACCGTTTTTTCCTGGCCGAGCAGCTTGCCTAGCTGAAAATTGGTGGTGCGAATGTCGCCTTCATAAGAAGAAAGGCGCGGGTCGGTCTTGAATTTCAAGTTGACATCAGACACCACCGAGCCCAAGGCCGTATTGAACGAGCCGTTGGCCACAAAGTCGTTGTAGAACCCCAAAAATTGTCCGCTTAGCTTCACCGTGCCCAGCCGTTGCACGTAGGGCCAGCCCGAAGCCGGGATATAGCGCCGGATATCGCGCCCGTCCACCACCGACGGCTGGAGCTTCATTTCCACGAAGCTCTCCTTGAAATTCGGCAGCCCTTCCACCCCAATATTGCCGATTACGTGCGTGTTCTTGCCGTAGCGGATATCCAGGTTCTTGGTGTGAAAATCGCGCACGTAGCCTTTGGCCTCGCCCGAAATCAGCACGGTTTCTTTTAAATCGCGCACTGCTTGTTGGGGCGCGAACTGAGCAATATCGTCGGAGTAGAGGCGTGAAGGTTGAAGCCGGGCCATTACCCGCACCGAGTCGTTGAAGCTGGTGAAGTTGAGGAACCGTTGGTACTCGAAGCGTAGGTAGTTGCTGATCTGGCTGTTGCCCACGCGCAGATTCAGGCCCGCAAATTCCCAGAACTTGCTGGCATACGTCATGTTGGCCGTCAGTTCCCGCAGGCGGGTACCCGAAGGCGTATCAACGGTGCGCAGCCCATCGATTTGGGTATGAATCGTGTCGCCGTGCAGCTGAATCTCCGATACCTCGGCGTAAATGCTGTCGAGCTGCATGTGGGCGTAATCCATCGACCGGCCGTAGTAGGCGGCGCGGGGCTTGGTTTGGTTTTCGAGCAGGAAGCGGCCGTTGCGCAAGCTGACCGTTTGGATCTTGAAATCGAACGGCTTCTTGCTGACTTTGGTGGTATCCGAGGGGCCCACCAAGCGGCGTACCGCGCGCAGGAACTGCGTGAGATTGGTAGAATCGGGTTGGTCTTTGTACGTAACCAGCGCGAAGCGCGGCTCCTCCAGCGTGAGGTTGTTGATGTGTAGGTGCGAAGGGTCGAAAACGCTAAACAAGCTGATGGAAGCATCGGCGCGGCCAATACTAAACAGCTCCCCACCACGCCGGTCTAGCACCCGCACGCCTTGCAGCAGCACCCGCGAAAACGGCCGCACGTCCACCCGGCCCACTATCACCTTCTGCCCTAGCTTGTCGGTCAGAACGCTGGCGGCTTGTTGTACCAGCCGGGTCTGCACGCTCGGAATTCGGAGCGCCACCAACGCGCCCACCACTGTCACCACCAGCACCAGCACCAAGGCCAGCAGCACTTTAAGCAGGACAGAGACGAAACGAGGCACAGGCGAAACAGCTGAAAGAAAGCAGAAAAAGCGAAGATACAGGTTAGCAGTTGCTTGCCTAGGAAGCACGTACGGCCGGGCTACTGCTGCCGCAAGAACGATACCGTGCCTTCATTGGTTAGGCTTCTGACTAGACCAAACCCTGATGGTTTAAGGTTTTAAACGAACTTGGCCCCGGATTCCGTCTATCCGAACCTTGTCTTAGCGAAGTACGCGCTTCTTTTGATACTCGGATAGATAGAAGTTAGCAAACCCGCCAGCTATGCCGAGCTTGCTGAACCATCTGGCGTACGGGCGTTAATTGTTACTAGCCTATCCTTATCTGAGGGGAACTGGCTCTTCCATTTTCACTCAAGCAGTGTTGAAAGTTAACGGAGTGATGCTTCGGCAAGCAGATGCCAAATTAAATAAGCTGTTTTAAGCAGTACTAGCATAAGAACACACAATGCCCACTATTCTCGCCATTGAATCTTCTTGCGACGACACCTCCGCTGCCGTGCTGGTGGACGGTGAAATCCGTTCCAACGTAGTGGCTACGCAGCAAATCCACGAGCAGTACGGCGGTGTAGTGCCCGAGTTGGCTTCCCGGGCCCACCAGCAACACCTGATTCCGGTCGTGACGGCCGCGCTGCACAAGGCGGGCGTTGCAAAGCAAGACCTTGATGCCGTGGCTTTCACGCAAGGTCCGGGGCTGCTGGGCTCGTTGCTGGTAGGCGGTATGTTTGCCAAAACCATGGCGCTGGCGCTGGGCAAACCGCTGATTGCCGTCAACCACATGCGCGCCCACATCTTGGCGCATTTCATTGAGGAGCCACGGCCCACGTTTCCTTTTCTGTGCCTAACCGTTAGTGGCGGCCACACGCAACTCGTAATTGTGCGGAGCGCGCTGGATATGGAAATCATCGGCCAAACCATCGACGATGCCGCCGGCGAAGCCTTCGACAAAACCGCCAAGCAGCTCGGCCTGCCGTATCCCGGTGGCCCCCACCTCGACAAGCTCGCCCGCGAAGGCAACCCTACGCGCTTCCCGTTTCCCGTTGGCGCCATGCCGGGCTACGACTTCAGCTTCAGCGGCCTGAAAACCGCCGTTATGTACTTTCTACGCCAGCAAACCGCTAAGAACCCGGAGTTCATCCAGGAAAACCTGGCTGACCTCTGCGCCAGCATCCAATACACCATCATCCAAACGCTGCTGCGCCAGCTCCGGCGCGCCGCCACCGACCACAGTCTCACTGAAATAGCCCTTGCCGGTGGCGTGGCCGCCAATTCCGGCCTGCGCCAAGCCTTGCAAGACGAAGCTGCCATCCAACACTGGCAGGTATTCATCCCCGCCTTCCAGTTCTGCACCGACAATGCCGGCATGGTCGCCATGACGGCGCACTTCCAGTACGAAGCCGGCGACTTTGCCTCGCAATTAGTTAGCTCCGACCCCCGGCTGAAACTGGTATAAGGTTTCTAGGTCGCTTTAATCGGCCCTTGTTCTTTCTGCTCATCAGGTGACGAGTGGGAGGACAGAGCAATGCCGTCTAACACAACCCTATGCATAACCCGTTTCAGCCCGGCGACCAACAGTTGTACTCGTTCGTGGTCAGGCCGCAGGACTTTGCGGTGCTGCATGGCAAGCTGATTCATCCGGTGTTGAGCACGTTTGCCTTGGGCCAGGCGCTGGAGTCAAGCAGCCGGCAGTTTGTAGAGCTGATGCTGGAGAAAGGGGAGACAGGCATCGGTACCAAGCTAACCATTGAGCACCGCGCCCCCGCCTTTGAAGGAGAAACCGTGGAAATTCAAGCTATTTTTGAACGACTGAAAGGCGCCGAGTTGACTTGTCACGTAGAAGCCCATGTAGGCAAGCGGCTAGTAGCCACCGGCCGCACCGGCCAGCGCATCGTAAGTGCTGCCAGGCTGCAAGCCCACTTCCAAGAGTTGCGCAGCAAGCTGTAGCTACTGCCTAAGCGCTGCAAAACACCGCGAGAAATAATATCCGAACCATCGTGAGCAAGAAAGAAGATACCCCCAAGCGCGTCAACATTCTGAACCGTCGCGCCTCCTACGAATATGCTTTCCTGGCGAAGTACGATGCCGGTATCATGTTGCAAGGCACCGAAATCAAGAGCATTCGGGATGGCAGCGTGCAGATTCAGGACGGTTTCTGCGTGTTTCAGCCCGATGGTAGCTTGTGGGTGCACGGGCTTACCATTGCCAAGTACACGGCCGGCACCTACAACAACCACGAGCCCACCCGGCCCCGCAAACTGCTGCTTAACAAGCGCGAACTCAATCAGCTACACAACAAGAGCCAGGAGCAAGGCCTCACCATCATTCCCATCCGGATGTTTGTCAACGACCGGGGCTTTGCCAAGCTGGAAATTGCTCTGGCTAAAGGCAAGAAGCTGTTCGATAAGCGCGACAGCATCAAAGAGAAAGACCAGAAACGCGAATTAGACCGCGCAAGGGAATACTAAGCAACCAGCAACTTCAGACCGTCCTGCTGAGCTTGTCGAAGCGTCTTTATTGCCAAATTAATTCTTGGGTGATGAAGCATGCGAGTTGCTTCTTCGGTAAGCTCAAATGCCGTTCTCTGTAGTTGTAGCATATTGCGCCCAAATTTACCCTTCACAAATTCATCCCTGTGGAACACGGAATCTGCGCGTTGAGCGTCGTGCCGGTACGCGCCGAGCCTACGGACAAAGCCGAAATTGTTACCCAATTAATTTTCGGTGAGTGCTATTCTATTTTGTTGGTGCAGAATCAGTGGCTGCAAGTACGGGCCGCCGCCGACCAGTACGTGGGCTGGATGGACGCCAAGCAACACACGCCCGTAACAACCGAATACTTAACTGCGTGGCAGGCCCAAGACCACCCGCGCACCCTCGATGTCGTGCAGATGGTAAGCGACCCCACCATCCGAATTCCGGTGCAGCTTGGCTCGCGCCTGCCCTTTTTCGACGGCATGACCCTGCGCCTGGGTGAGCGGCAGCTGTTCTACAATGGGGCCGCTACCAATCCGCAAAATGGTCACGGTCCGCACGGTCCTGCTGATGCTCGCTTACGGCTGCTCCAGAAGATGGCGCTGGTGTACTTGAAGGCACCCTACTTGTGGGGCGGCAAAAGCCTGTTCGGTATCGACTGCTCGGGTTTGATGCAGCAACTCTACGGCCTGATTGGCGTGCAGCTCCCCCGCGACGCCCGCCAGCAAATCAATCTCGGGCAAACCGTGCACTTCGTCGCCCAAACCCAACCCGGCGACCTGGCTTTCTTCGACAACGCCGACGGCAATATTGTGCACGTAGGGCTGCTGCTCGACGAGCAGCAAATTATCCACGCCAGCGGCGAAGTGCGCATCGACCCCCTCGACCACAACGGCATTTTCAACCGCGACCGGCAGAAATACTCCCATAAGCTGCGCTTGATTAAGCGCATCCTAGCCGAATAGCCTATTTCTGCTTGCTTTTTGGGCCTCCAGAGCTTCTAAAACTATATATACCAGTTGACAATGAGCAATTGTAAGCTCAACTAATTGACTAGGATCTAGATTAGAAACTAAACTTTCTGGCTATTGTTAATGCGCTTAGAATCATCTAGCTTTCGCTGTACCCGATGATTACTCTCTAGTTAAGCGTATGGATCAAAAAGTCCTAGTTCTCAATGGTGACTACACAGCCATTACGCTGTGCAGTGTGCAGAAGGCTTTTGTGCTGTTGTTTCTGGATAAAGCTGAGATGATTGCCAACTCAGAAAATGGCGTGCTGCGTACCGTCAGCAAGTCGTTTCCTAAGCCAAGCATTATTCGGCTTCAACGGTATGTGCGCGTGCCCTACAAAGGCATTGCCCTAAGCCGACACAACATTATGAAGCGTGACCATTTCGAGTGTCAGTATTGCGGCTCGACCAAAAACCTGACTCTCGACCACGTACTACCCCGTTCGCGCGGCGGCGACTCCAGTTGGGGCAACCTGCTAACGGCGTGCTCCCGGTGCAACCATGCCAAAGGGCACCGCACCCCGCAGGAAGCCGGCCTCACGATTCGGCAGCACCCGAAGAAACCGACCTTGTCTGGTTTCCTCAAGCTCAGCGCTGGCACCATCGACCATAATTGGCACGCCTATCTGAATAATTAAGCCGGAAGCATTGCTTACCGGCTTTTTTTTGCCTCAGCGCATCTGTATGGCTATGCCGGCCCCGCAGGCTGTAGCGCGAAGCCTGAGCTTCGCGTATCGGCGTACGCCAGTTAATTCGTATTATCCACCAACAAACAGCCCCTGATTCCAAATGAGAGTCAGGGGCTGCGTGTTGTTGGTAGATAATACGAATTGGTTATGAACCAGACACGAAATCGAGCAGGTCGCGGTTTAGTTGATCCTTGTTGGTGATGAAGAGGCCATGCGGAGCGCCATCGTAGACAAGATACTTAGCCTGTTTCAGGTGTTCACTCATGCGGGCCCCGCTGTTTTTGATGGGCACCGTCTTGTCGTCGTCGCCGTGGATAACGAGGACTGGAACGTTGATAGTGGCTAGGTCAGGACGGAAATCGGTGGTGGCAAAAGCGTTGGCGCAGGCCACAGTAGCTTGGTGAGAGCCCAGCGAAGCCATGCCAAACGACCAATCGAGTACCGCCTGGCTGACGGGCTTGCTGAGCGTGCCAACACTGTAGAAGTCCTTGCCAAACGACTGCAAGAAGTCGAACCGGTCTTTGGCAATATTGGCCTGGATGTCGTCGAAAACCGATTGCGGAACTCCATCGGGGTTGTCATCGGTTTTCAGCAAATAAGGCGTTACCGACGATACAAACGCCACTTTGGCTACGCGGGCCCCGCCGTAGCGGCTCATGTAGCGGGCCACTTCGCCGCCGCCCATCGAGAAACCGACCAGTGTCACGTTTTGCAAATTCAACGTGTCGAGTACCGCTTTTAGGTCGTCGGCCAGTGTGTCGTAGTTGTAGCCCTCAAATGGTTTGGTGGAATTCCCGAAGCCACGGCGGGTATAGGCTATTACGCGCAGCCCGTGCTTGGGCAGTTCGCCAAGCTGGTAGGTCCAAGCTTCGTGGTTTTGGGGCCAACCATGAATCAGTACGACGGGCGTACCCTGGCCTTGATCCGTGTAATGCAACTTGATGTCTTCGCCATTGGCGTCTTGGCCGACTTTGATATAGCTCATGAGGAGAGGGGTAAACAATGTTGATAAAAAGATGTGGGTACATACGCTGTATATCTGCTTAGGTATTTTTAGAACAATATCTTGCACATATCTTTCCTACCCACCTTTGCCAGATGAGAGTACCTGTTTCAAATAGCTTACCAATTAGTTGTATTGCCGTTGTATTGCTCGGTGGGGTGCTGGCCGCCTGCCAATCCAAAACTGATTCCGGGGCCGTAGCCACACAGCTCGACAAGAAGTTTGCTTTAGTTGCACCCCAAGATTCGCCCGGCACCTGGTATCGGTGTTACCGTGGCACCCTCGGCCCCAAGACTATCACGCTGCATCTCCAAGCCTTGCCCGCAGGAACCGAAAATCGTACCAGCACCCGCTTCGTTGGCTCCTACAGCGGCGCCGATGGGCAGCCCTACGAACTGAGCTCCGATTATGACGCCATCATAACGCCGGACAGCGTCGTGGTTCACGACCGAAGTCCTGAATTGTTGGACGACAATTCCAACGGGCCAGTCTGGCGACTACACAGGAACGGTAAGGAATTATTAGGTACCCGGGCCGGGCAGCCCGTGCAATTGCGCGAAGTGGAACTGCCCGGCAGCACGTCCTTTATCTCGCTTTACTTCCTTGATTCGGTGGCAGCGTATCCCACCCAGCCGAAGTCAGTGCATGGCCGCACTAGTCTGCACGTTCTGGTGCCCACCAACGGCCCCGAAGCAGCCCGTAGCGCTTTGGCAGCCGGTATGCTGCGCGGCCTGCGCGGTGATAGTCTGGACACAAATGCGGTACCCTCATCACCGGAGCAGTTTTGGCAGCAGCAACGTAGTGCCTTCCGAAAGGAGTACCAGCAAAGCGTCACCGATCTAACAAAGGACAGACCCGCTGAGCCCGATACCAGCACCGATGCTCCTTCCTATAACTACATGCTACGCTACGAAGACCAAGTGGCAACGCATGTGTTCTGGAACCAACAGAACCTGCTTAGCCTTGGCTTCTTCGCGTACAGCTATACGGGTGGTGCCCACGGCAACTACGGTACCAGTGCCGTCACCTTCGACACCCGTACTGGTCGCGCCCTGCGCTTTCCGGATATTTTTCGCCCTAATTCCGACGCCCAACTCAGTGTTTTGCTTGAGCAAGCGGTGCGCCGGGTGCTGCACCAGCCGGCCACTACGAAGCTCGATGAGTTTCTGTTTGTAAAGAAAATGCCTGTCAGCCACAACGTGTACCTAACGAGCAGCGGCGCAGTATTTATTTATACCCCCTACGAAATTGCTTCGTACGCGCGAGGAGAACTCCGGGTGTTTGTGCCGCAAGCGCAATTGCGTCCCTTGTTGAAACCCAATTTGCCAATAAGCGGGGGAGAGGTAAGCCAGCGGTGACTAGCTCCAATAGCGAGAACAGGTTGTCGTTTCGCTTGCGGCGCAGCGAGTTGGAATACTACTTACTGGCGCGTTCTTGTTGTGTATCAGCGCTATGCTCCGAAAACTTCTCGTAAGAAGTTGCAGCAAAGGTATGGGCTGGCGTTACTGCCATTGTGCAAAATGCGGGGCTTATGGACGATTCCTGACGAGCTGGCGTTAGAGGGACATACCTTTGCCGGATTCCCTCATCATCACCTCATATGCACGCACCCAAATTCGCGGCTTCGCGCTCTTTTCATAAGGAGCTGAAACTCCGCACCAACGCCTACTTCGCCGAAGCGGGCAAAGACACCACCGGCGACTCCCGTTTGTTTGCCAAAGCCATCATCCTCACGATTTCGTTCGTGGCCGTGTACCTGCACCTCGTCTTCCTGACGCCTCCTACTTGGCTGGCTCTTCTGGAGTGCGCCCTGCTGGGCCTCGTCGGGTCGGCTATTGGTTTCAACGTCATGCACGACGGAGCCCATGGCTCGTTCAGCAAGTCTAAGTGGATCAACCAGTTTGCCTCTTTCACGCTTAATGTGCTCGGCGGCAATAGCTTTATGTGGAATGTGAAGCACAACCTCATTCACCACATGTACACCAACGTGGACGGCGTGGACGACGACCTCGATGCCCAGCCGTGGTTGCGTTTGAGCAGCACCCAAACGCGCCACCGCTTCCACCGCTTCCAGCACCTCTACTTCTGGTTTTTCTACGCCCTGCTCTTCATTGCCTGGATTTTCTTCATGGACTATCAGAAGTATTTCAAAGGCAAGATCGGGGAGATGCCCATCAAGAAAATGACCGCCACCGATCAAGGCGTATTCTGGGGCTTCAAGGCGTTGCACTTGTTTCTGTTCGTGGCCTTGCCTATCTACACCGTTGGTTTCGTCGCCTGGATTATCGGTTTCCTGGTTTTTGCCACGGTAGTTGGTTTCACGATGAGCATCGTGTTCCAGTTGGCGCACACCGTCGAGCACACGGCCTTCCCCATGCCCCACGAAATCACCAACAAGCTGGAAGACGAGTGGGCCATCCACCAAATCAAAACCACCGCCAACTTCGCCACCGACAGCAAGGTTATCAGCTGGTTGGTAGGCGGCCTCAACTTCCAGGTAGAGCACCACTTATTCCCTACCATTTCGCACATCCATTATCCTGCCCTCAACAAAATCATCCGCCAAGCTTGCTTGGAGTTTGGTGTTGAGTACAACGAGTACCCCAAGATGCGCTACGCCGTAGCTTCCCACGTAGCACACTTGCGCGAAATGGGCCGGGCGTAAGCAAGCGTTAAACTTTTACTAAGAGAGGACTGCAGTATTTATTGCAGTCCTCTTTTTATTTACAATGATGTTGAGGCTCTTTATCATATCCTTACTTATCACAACTAGCTGCCGTGACCAGGAACATAGGACAGTTACGATAGGCAATCCAAATGCTGATAAAGCATGGGTATCTATGCAGGTGCCGGCTAATTGGAAATATCAAGAAAAACTGCGCGTATTTGGACCTGATTGCCCAGAATGTGGATACACAGTGAATAGCGAAATAATAAGCACTAGCAAGAATACAAAGAGTAGCAAAAGTTTGGATAGTATTGAGGGTAGGGGCTGCTCTACACATATAGAGGTTAATCCTAAAAGCGGATTTCGTTTTTCGCCAAAATACGAAGTAGCAGCCATAAAGGAGAAAAACCCTGGCTGCAAATTTTTATCTGTTAGTACCGATCCTGACGAAGGCAGTGTAGATATAAGTGCCTATGAAATACAGCACCGTCTATACTTTCGCCAGATCATAGTGGTGAAGAATAATACTAGATTCCGCTTCTTCTTTGCGAGGAGCAAGCATGTTTCTCTTATCAAAGAGACAGTGGATGAGATAAAAGGCAGCATTATTTGCCACACTACTAAACGAGGTTCGGCAAGTATTGCAAACTGAGCTACTATCTCCTTTCTAACTCTCCTTCAAATTCCATATCTTTGCCGCCCCGTCAGGGTGGCGGGCCGGCGCTTTCGTGCTGTGTATCAAGTAAAAACGCGTTCCGGAGTTGGCCCTGAGCCGGACGTGTACAGCAGGGCTACAAGCAACAAATGGCTGAAGTAGCAGATAACTTCGACTGGGACAATGTAGGAGCGTCAGGCTTCGGTGGTAACTATACCTCCGAGCAGCGCGCCGAAATGGAACAGATGTACGGCAACACGCTGACCACCGTACAGGAAGAAGAAGTAGTAAGAGGCGTTGTGGTGGGCATCACCGAGCGCGACGTAATTCTGAACATCGGTTTCAAATCCGATGGTTTGGTGTCTATCACTGAATTCCGCGACCTGCCCGATCTGAAAATCGGTGACGAGGTAGAGGTGTTCATCGAAGACCAAGAAGACCTGAACGGTCAGCTGATCCTGAGCCGCAAGAAGGCCAAGATCAAGCAGGCTTGGAAATCTATCTACGACGCGCTGGAGAATGACACCATTCTCGAAGGCGTAGTAAAGCGTCGCACCAAAGGCGGTCTGATTATGGACCTGGACGGTGTTGAAGCCTTCCTGCCCGGCTCGCAAATCGACGTGAAGCCTATCCGCGACTTCGACATTTATGTGGGTCGTCGGATGGAAGTGAAAGTGGTGAAAATCAATGCTGCTTTCGACAACGTGGTAGTTTCGCACAAAGTCCTGATCGAGAAAGACCTCGAGAAGCAGCGCGAAGCCATCCTCAACAACCTGGAGAAAGGCCAGATCTTGGAAGGCGTTATCAAGAACATGACCAACTTCGGTGTGTTCATTGACCTTGGTGGCGTTGACGGTCTGTTGCACATCACCGACATCTCGTGGGGCCGTATCGCGCACCCGAGTGAAGTATTGCAGCTCGACCAGAAACTGAACATCGTCGTTCTCGACTTCGACGAAGCCAAGAAGCGTATCAGCCTCGGCTTGAAGCAGCTAACGGCCCACCCATGGGATTCGCTACCCGCCGACATGGGCGTAGGCTCGAAAGTAAAAGGCCGCATCGTAAACGTAGCCGACTATGGCGCATTCATGGAAATCATTCCTGGCGTGGAAGGTCTCATCCACGTATCGGAAATGAGCTGGAGCCAGCACCTGCGCAACCCGCAGGACTTCATCAAGCAGGGCGACGTGGTAGAAGCGCAGATTTTGACGCTGGACCGCGAAGACCGCAAGATGAGCCTCGGCATCAAGCAATTGAGCGAAGACCCATGGACCCGCGCTGACTTCGGCACCAAGTACGCCGTTGGTACCTCGCACAACGGTCTGGTGCGCAACCTCACTAACTTCGGCCTGTTTGTAGAACTGGAAGAAGGAGTTGACGGCCTCGTGCACGTATCGGACCTGTCGTGGACCAAGAAGATCAAGCATCCTTCGGAAGTAGTGAAGGTGGGCGACCGTCTAGACGTTCTCGTACTGGAACTGGACGTAGCTAACCGTCGCTTGGCCCTAGGCCACAAGCAGTTGGAAGAAAACCCATGGGACACGTTCCAGACGGTATTCACTGCTGGCTCGGTGCACAAGGCTACCATCACCGACAAAAACGACCGTGGCGCGGTGCTCGAGTTGCCGTATGGCATCGAAGGCTTCGCATATCCGAAGTCGTTGGTAAAAGAGGATGGCAGCAACGCTGAGAATGGTGAGACGCTGGACTTCCGTGTGGTGGAATTCTCCAAGGACGACCGCCGCATCGTATTGTCGCACACCGCTGTGTACAACCAGCAGCAGGAAGAAGACACGCGTGCTGCCAAGTTCAAGAAGAAAGGTCCTGCTGGCCAGGCTCCAACAGCAACGCAGGGCGAAGGCAAGCTGACTGACCTCAAAAAGCAGCCTGTTGCCGAGAAGTCGACTCTTGGCGACCTGGATGCTCTATCGGCTCTGCGCGACAAGATGATGGGCACGGAGCGCCAAGTAGGCGAGCAGAAGCTTTCAACTAAAGCGCCAAAAACGGAAGCTCCTGAGGCAACTGCTCCCGAGGAAACGGAGGCGCCAGCTGCTGAAGGTGGTATCTTTGCTGCCGTAACGGGGGCTGCTGCTGCCGCTTTCGACAGAGTGAAGGAAGTAGCCAGCGACGCCGTAGAGGCCGCCACGCACACCGACGCTTTCGAGAAGGCTAAGGAAGTAGCCGGTGATGTTGTAGAGCGTGCCAAGCATTTGCTCGACAGCAACGACGAAGCTGACAAGAAGGACGACGAGAAGGCGTAGGCTTGTTCTCTCGCAATCAGGAAGGCCCCGGAGTTATCCGGGGCCTTTTTTGTGCGCAACTCATGACGAATTATTTATTTCCAAGAAATACTTCTACCAGAAAAACAGTAGCTTATCCCGCCTACCTAGGGAAATGCCACTACAGACTTGGCATAAATCAGATTAAGGTGTAAGTTTGCATCCCCAATCCGGTGACGTGACCGAGTGGCTAGGTAGAGGTCTGCAAAACCTCCTACGGCGGTTCGAATCCGCCCGTCACCTCTCATTACCTGAAGAACCCCGCTATAAGTCAACCTCTTACAGCGGGGTTTTTTCATTTAGGTACAACATAAGTACAACACTGAGCAAAAAGTACTCCTTCCCAATAGCAAAACTGATGGACCAAGAATTATACGGAGCCTTGCTCGAGGTTTCCAAGAACATACCGGTTATTGATGCTAACCGACAATACTGGTTCATTCGCACAAATGGAGGTTTGTTTTACGATGATTTCTGGCACTCCAGCGCAGTTGGTATTGGGTACAACCTCCTTACCTTAGATATGCTGAGTGAAGCGGGAAAAACTACTAATCCCACTGGCTATTTAAATAGTGCTGTAGAGCAGTATTATACCGGTCACAAACAACCTGGGCGCGTAATTGGACTCATGCTGCGCTTCCTTTATGAAATGAAGGAAGGTGACATTGTTGTAATGCCAAGTGGTTCCGGTGTTGTAGCCTTCGGCGAAGTAACAGGAGACCCTCCTTTTGAACTAGAAGGTGAAGGCCCTTGGAGTGACATTGACCGAGAACGGGACCGACACGTCCCTTTCCGTAAACGGCGGTCTGTTAAGTGGCTCATGCGTGCTAGCAGAGAAAAACTTGACTCCAACTTGTATGGGGCCTTTGTTGCTCCTCAGGCATTGAGTAAGCTAAATGATTATGGTGACTTCATAGATAGAGAGCTTCATGCTATCTATACCAAAGGTGGAGAAACCCATGTGCGTCTTGATATAGGATCAAAAGGCGGCATTGACGGGGATGACTATTTTGACATGGGACATGCTCTACTGTCCTTGTGCCGAGATTTTCGAGAGGAACATGGGCTTGCTAGTGATGCAAAACGCATCGATGTTCGGTCAAATGTTCAGTCGCCTGGCCTTCTAGAATTCATTGGTGCGAATCCTCTATTAATGGCTTGGCTGGCCTCTGTTATTACAGTGGGCTTATTTGGCGGGCATGCTAAGAGTGAAAAGCTTGGCATAAGTATTGGTACTGATGGCTTAATAAAAAGCGTTCAGAATTACCTTGATGCTCGTTCAAGACGTATAACTTTAGAACAAATTTTAGCTGAAAAACTTCAATTGATGGACGCAAGTGTATCTGCTGATCTTTTACGTACATTAACAGCTGTAACGCCAGCAACACCAGCGCCTCAGGCTCCCCTTTCCCCTCCGCAAATTCCTCCAACAACTGCTTAATATGAACTCACTCGCGGCGAATTCTTGTTTAACAAGTATGCGAATCGTGCGTCATTGGGTTTCGTTGATCGCCACTTTCACTGCCGTTTTTACCTCACTCTACCTCCTTCTGGAATACACCATTGGCTTCGTGCCTCTGCTCCAGAGTTGGATGTTGTTTGGTAGTGTATCAGGCCGGAGTGTGTTATTCAGCATTGCCATTCTTTTATTCATCTTCCGATATGTGAAGATATCCTCTTCATATAGTCGATAAGATTTTGCCCTTTTAAAAGCAAAGGCCTGGTTCTCAAAAAGAGCCAGGCCTTTGTCTTATAATTGATGCTAATAGTGTCGAGCTTGTTCTTGTTTAAACACAGCATAAACTAGCTCTAATACCTGTATATGTTCAATCAAAACTTTTAAGTACAATTCTAAGGGAAAGGGGTAACAGTGGCACTAGATTCGTCCCTACTGCTATCTATGCATCCCGACAAAGCCGCCGAATTTTTAGAGTCTATTACGCCCCACTTATTACGTTTACTCAGCTATGCCCGCCTGCTAACCGGTCCTCAGGGCGCGGCGGCGGAAGAGTTGCTGCACGATACGATATTGGTCTGCCACGGGCGCATCCAACGCAATGGCTTCAACGGGGAACCCGACGCCTACACCGGCTACCTGTGCGTGGTAATGAAGCACGAGCACCAGGAGCAGCAGCGTCAGAGCACTGGGCGCCGCACCCGCGCCGGCAAAGAAGAAAAGGTAGGCGCTGGCCAGGCCCGCCTCGTGCCGCTCACCGACTCCAAGTTGGCCCGGGCCTGTGAGCAACCCGACGAGCAACCTAGCTTCGAGCCGGACCCCGTGGCCTTAGCCGTAGCGGTACACACCTACCTGATTCGCCACTACACCCAAGAGCAAGTTGCCGTCTGGGAATACCATACCCAGGGCATCAGCTTCGAAGAGATTGCCTTCCTTACGGGCACGAGTCGCTCGGCAGCCCACCGCCTGGTCAACAAATTACGGCTGGCCCTGCGGAAGGAATTCGCGGCCTTTGGAGAGGAGGAGAGCGCTTTGCTACCTACTGGCCTATAAGTACCACTAGCACCCGTAACGCATAAAAAGCCCCGCTACCAATAGGTAACGGGGCTTTTACATAAAGCGTTGGTGAAGCTACGGGTGGTCTTGCTTCAGCCGCTTGGCTTGCTTTTTCCGATCTTGAGCAAGCTCCTTATCTAGGCGGCGGTTTCGGCGCTTGTAATGGCGTACCGCTTGGTTGTAGCGCCTCTCTGTCCGGCGGGCTTCCTTATAGGAATAGCGGCGCGGCTTCGGCTCCGGCAACTCGTTGGCCTGACTGGCCAGCGGCAAGCAGAGCAGCACCAAGAGCACCGCTAACCGGCTCCTGAGCAGCCACCCACCAGCAAGCCCCACTATTACACAAAGCACGAGGGGCCAGATAACAGTAGTTTGCTTGGCTTCGGAGTAGCCCCCATTCGCGCCGGACTCGGCCGCACGGCCGGTGTTATCGGTTTTGGTGGTGCTGGCCACGTTGCCTTGGCCGTGCTGAATCGTAACCGGGCCGTTGAACTTGACTTTGCCGGCACTGAGCTGGCCAAAGGAGTCGAGCTTGACCGGCACCGGTACGGGCGCCAGTGGCGCCTCCTCAGAGGCGAAATAACGGGGAAGGCAACTGCTCATGCCGAGCAGCAAAAAAAACAGAAGTATTTTCATCTTAGTAGCTAGGATTATCAATCACGTTGGCTACGGCCGTTACTTGCCGTTTGAGCCGCCAATTCTTAAAAACGCCGTCTCCGTCCCGATTTTCTCGCCCGCCGGAGGTGTTGCCCTCCACGGTCTGGCAACTAGGCCCCGGGCCCCACACATCAATAAAGCCGACGTGCGCAATCCGGGAGTTACCCCACTGGTAGCCGACCACGTCGCCGGTTTGCGGAGCGAAGCCGCGGCCGTTTTGCCAGATAATGTGTCGGGCATCAAACCAGGAGCGGGCCGCCCCGAAATAGGCGGTTTTCACGTGGGCCTTGCGCAAACACCAGCTCACAAACCACGAGCACCAGGCGTCGCCCTTTTTCCCCCCGCCGCCTTTTTGGTAGGCCTCGACTTCCGGGCCGGCGTTACGGCCGTGCTCGCGCACGTGCAACTGGCTTAGATAGACGGCGCGGAGCCCGGCACGGCGGTCATGGCTACCGTCAGCATGTGCAGGGCCAGCCACAGCAAAAAGCCCAAACAGAGCAAGCAAAAGAATAAGCGTACGCATCGGATGGTGAATTTGAATTGAGCGACTTTGCGACGTTCAGCTGCCAATAGCATGGCATCAGAAACCGATAGCTCCATCGGCGGGCCGGTTGGATATAAGGGCTTTTCCAGGTTTTCCGTCAGCTTCTCAAACAGCTTCCCCTCGCCCTCCAGACATTCGCGCTGATAGTCGTAGAAGCGAGGGAAGAGCTGACGATAGGCGAAAAAGGCCAGGTGCAGCACGGCCACGAAGAGCACGGCCGCCAAGGCCAGCGCGTTGATGGTACCGGCATCGAAAGCGCCGGCGGTGGGGTCGAACAGGCGTAGCCCGTAGGGCAACACCAGAAAAATGAAGGCCGATAGCACCAAGGCCAGCGCGGCAAAGCGCAGATAATGCGGCTTGGAGAGAATGTGATTGGACATCGTAAAAAGAAATTAAGTGTCTTGCTTATTCTTGAGCGCCAGCAGCACGGCAATTGTTCGGTCCATGGCGGCGTGGCTTTTTACCAGGCTTTCCTTCTGAATTTTCAGTTCTCGCACATCGTCCTTGAGGTAGTTAACCAGCGTATTCGTAGCCGATTGCTCGCTGCTGAGCTTGCCAACCAGCGTCGCGACGGCGGTAACGGCTTCCTCGATTTTCTTAATGGAAGCATCGTTGGCGGCGATGTTGCGGCTGAGCAGCCAGCCAAGTAGGCTCACTACAATGGTAATGCCGCCGCCTAGAATGGTGACCAAATAGGGCGGTGGGGGCGGGCCACTGAGCGGAGCAGCGTCCAATAGCAGGGTCGTAAGCGAAAGTGTCGGGAGCATACCCAGGGAGAGAAGCAGTTGCGGAAAAGGCTGGTTGACTAGCTCCCAGGCGGCGTGCTGCCAGGCAAGCGGGAGGCTGAGTACTTGAAAAGAGGCGCTTGTCGGCATCAGGCAGCGAGCTTAGAGGACAATGCCCCCGGTCCGGCGGCGTTTAGCAGGGCAGGTCGGCAGTTCCGGATAAATAGCCCGGCGGGCTTCCAACCACTTCCTCAGGTCGTTGGTGCGGTCTTCGGCTTCGGTTTTCACGCCGGCCGCGTAGGCATTGTAGCCCGGGCCAGTGGCCGCCTCAGGAGCCGTCTCCAGGGCACGGTTCGTAGCCGACGTGCTTAGGAAAGGCAGCGAGAGAAAAAATACCCATTGACTAAGCATTGGTACCATGGCGGTGTGCAGTTCGTCGAGGCGGTCCGGCATAACCACGGAAGGCGTAGCCGCTTCCGCCTCGAATGCTTCACAGAGCAGCTCGTAGAGCACCCGGCCTAGTACTGGCTCCAAATACTTCTCTTGCGCCCGAATGATGCGCGGGTCGAATTTCTCCGGGTACACATTCTGCTCGGCATCCGTGTGCAGGTGAATATTGGCCGCTGGTACGAGCTTACTTTCCATCGAGGGGGGCGGCGTAGTTGAGCACCTTGCCGGTTTTGGGGTCCAGATAATTGAGAATGCTCACTACCTCCACCGACCGGAAAGAGCGCCACTGCTTTTTGCCGTAGTCGTAGTAGGTCTTGGTCGTTTTCGAGTAGGGCCGGAAGGATTTAGGCTGCTTGCTACCCGGCACGAGTTGCAGGTTGCGTGTGCCCTCCGCCAAGCGGAGCCGACCCTTGGAACTGCCGCCGGTGGCGGAGCCGTCCGTCACGGTGCGAAACACGAAGCGCACGGCCGTCTTATTGAGCAGCTCTAACAAGTGCTCCTTATTGCCCCAGGCCTTACGCTGGTGAAGCCGGACGCGTAAGGTCTTAGCCACTGGACTGCTTTTTAGAGGCCAGTTCCTTAATAAGCCGCTTCTGCTCTACCTCGCCCATCACATCGAACAGCTTCAGGAGTTGGAGCTGTTGGGGCGTCTGCTCCTGAAGGGCCGCTAATACACTCCGCTGCAAGCCCTCGCCACCATCGGCCGGGTCCGCTTCGTTGCCTTCGCCCATTTCCAGCTTTTCGGCGGCCGTCAGCTCCGGCTCGTCGATCCACTTGCGCAGACGCGAGGCCGGCAGAATCTGCTCGAGCAAATTTTCCGAGAACGTCATGCGTACCGGCAGCGACGTGGTGATATCGAGCAGCTCTACGCCCTCTTCCTCTACATCACAGTGCTCGAGCAGCTCCCGGAAGTCCTCACAGATTTCCTCCTGGTCGGGTCGGCACACCGTGTTGTAGTACAGCTCGAAGGCCAGGCGCAGCTCGTTGCCGTTGCCCCCCAACGAACCGGTAGCCGGCAAGCCAATGACCACCGGCGACGTCACGCCGTTGGCCGTGAGTATCTTCTGCTCACAAAGGCTGGAGTAGGTTTCGTAAAGCGTGTCTCCGTTCGCCGTCTGGTAGCTGAGCAGCTTAGTGCTTTCGGGGTCGGTAATGCCCGTCATCACCATTAAGCTTTTGCCTTTGGCGCCGGTGAATTTCTTCTCGATGTGCTTTTCGAAGTTCTTGGCCGCTTCTTCCGGGGTCAGGCCTTCCTCTTCGGGCTCCTGCGCAGTTACCAAAATCGTGTTTACCGCGAACCGGTTTTGCACGTTGGAGACGTGAAATTCCGATAGGTCCCGCTCTAGTTGGGCATAGTTGATAGCCGCCCAGTATTCCGGCTCCGGATAATACTCGATATCATCCGACTCCGTAACGCTCCAAAAGAGTTGGCGCTTCTGCTCATGAGCCAGCTCCGGGTTAAAGGCCGGAATCATCACCGGCTTATTCTTGCCCCTCGGATTGCTCCAGTCGCGGGAAATGAAATACTCCTCTATCTCGCCTTCGTCGTTCCACTTCCCACACCGCACCTGCTTAAACCGCTGGTAGTGGATTTCAGTGATAGCGTCACCTGCCTCATTCCAGATAACCTGAGCCGCCCAGCCCCGGAAAGTGCGCTTGTCGAGGGCAATCTGCTTGAGAATCTTCGTGGCACTGTGCTTGCCGTCCAACCGCTTGAACAAGTCGAATAGCTTCGGCGCCTTTTTCTTGTCCACTACAAAACCGGAACCGGCCGTGAGGCGGGCGGCCGTGTTGATGCAACGGGCCAGCGTCGTGGAGCTTTTCTTGATCGCCAGCAGTTCTTCGAAAAACAGGTTGTTAGCCCCAATCGTTACCCACTCGCCGCCGGTGCCTTTGGTTTTCACCGTGGGCGGAGCTGGTAAAACAAGGCTGAGTGAGACGGAAACAACTTGCATGGAAGCAGACTACTTAGGAAAGGAGGGAGAGAAAGCCTGGAATCAGGGCCACGGCCACGCGAGGAGCCTGTTGGGTGCTTTGGGCGGCTAGGGCCAGGCTCACCTCGATGCCGGGCGTGTGTTGCACCTCCAGCGTCAGGCCGAACTCTTGCCCGATGAACCACCAGCGCCCATTCAGGTCCTGGGCCAGCCCGTGCACGGGTTGCCCCACCAGGCGCAGCACTGGCCCGGCCAACGCGTCGGTCGGGTCGGGCGCCGCGAAGTTGAGCTTCTGGCTCACCAGGGCGCCTTGCTGGGTGGTTTGGGCCTGCTGGGTGAGCTGGCCCGGCGTCCGGCCCGTGAGCAGCACGCCGCCGGCCACGGAGATGCCGAGCGTACTGACTTCGCTCAAGTCTGGGGTCGAGTAGAAGCACTCGACCCCAGGTTGAAACGGGAGCAGCACCAGTGCCCGGATGCCCAGCACGGCATAGATGCCGCGATTGACTACTAGGCCAGGAGCCGGGATGGTGCCGGTAGCCATCTAGTCGGCAGCTACCAATTGCGCCAGGGCGTTATAGGCCTCCAGCGTCAATTCTAGGGGACGGTCGTTTTCGGCACCTTCCACCGAAATGTCGTAGCCGTTCAAGTCACCGGAAGCGCCGCCCAGACCGCCATCATTCTTGGCGGCTCGCAGGCCGTTCTGGTGGCCAAACAGCCACGGCGTGCCCCGGCGGTCCTTCACTACGTAGCAATGGTCAGTCAAGTCCATTGCCTTGGCCGCGGCGTTCTTGGCCGTATCAGCACCCGCGAGTACCAGGCCCAGCGCCTGCTTTACGTAGGTAGAAGCGCCGAACTGCGTCGGGAAAGTGCCCGCTACCTTGTCTTTCTCGCATTCCAGCACCACAGGCTTTTCAGTTGCGGCAAACGTGATACCTGATACCTTGCCGGCGTTGAGCTCAACGGTGGCAGCGAGGCTGACGCCATTGGCCAAGAACGTAGCCCAGGCAATGACGTTGGCCTGGGCACCACCCTGGCTATAACCGGTTGTTTTACGGACGTTTCCAGTCAGTTTCATCAGGGCTATTTTTTAGCGGGTAGAACCTTCGTTACCTGCTCTTCGTCGCCGTCCACGCTCTCCAGAGCAGACTCTTCGTCGAAGTACACCCCCCGAGGAGTGACGAAGCCTTCTTTCAGGACGGGAAAGGATTTGAGCGCTGCTTTTACCTCCTTGATGCGCTCTTCTTTGAGGAGCTGAGCAAGAGATTTTTCTTTGGTTGCAGCGGCCGTCGTGGGCTGCTGTGGATTTTCGGTGTTGTCCACGTGCGTAGAGAAAAGTGGTACCCAAAACCGGCCTCCCGTGAGGTGAGGCCGGTTACGAGTGATTGGAAATGCTGGCGAAAGGGTGCTTAGGCGACCCGGATTACCTTCTGCTGCGGCACGAGCAACACGCTGTCGAGGGTGGCCACGGCCTTGATGAACTTCTCGTCGCCCATGGTGTTGACCTCGCCAATCTTCACCGACATGCTGTCGGCGAGCAGGTCGGTGGTGAGCGTGAAATCCCCATCCTCGTAGCCCCGGCCGGCTAAGAGCACGTTCTGGGGCACGGGTACGAACTCAATCGGGGTGCCCAGGTAGGCGTACTTCTCGCCATCGATGGTGAAGACGTCCCGGTACTGCTTGTTTTTGTTGGCCATGGCCAACAGCAGCTTGTGGCTGTGGGGCGCGTAGATAACCGGCTTGCCGTTAGCGCCGCCATCTTCCCACAAACCCGAAGCCACCTCGTGCAAGGCCAGCAGCACCTTGTCGTACTCGGCATCCATGTTGGCAATGGTGATAGCCGTACCGTCAACGAATACCACTTGGCCGAAATCCTGAATGAAGCGCGTCAGGATGCCGGATACCTTCTTTTTGGCGGTGGTAGGCGTAGCAGCGGCCAACGCCTTGAGCTTGGCGTTAGCGCCCGAAGTGGCAATAGCCGCCTTATCAGCAGCCGTAATGCCATTCCAGAACGTGCGCTCGAAGCCTAGGCCGATGCGCGGCACGTAGGTAGCCTCTACCAGGTCGGTGAACGACTTGCTGTCGGTGTTTTCAGCGCCTTTGGGCATGTCGGCACGGAAGCGCGACATGCGCAGCTTATCCATCGTGAAGGGCTCGAATACCATGATTTTCTCGGGCGTCGAATCGCGCTCCGAGAACTCCATCGAGTCCGAATAATTCTCTAAATCAGCTTCGCGGATTTTCTCCTCGTAGCCGTCCCACTCCGGGTTAGCGGTGGCGCGGCCAATGCTGGTTTTGCCTTTGATGTTGTCCAGCACCCGGACCAGGTTTTTCGACACCGTATTGCTGGCCTCCAGCACTTCGCTGATGATCGGGCCGGCTTCGATGCCTTCGTAGGTTTTTGCGGTGAATTCCACGGCAGTTGGTAAGTAAGAAAGTGAAGAAAAAAAGCCGGCCTATTTCAGGCCGTTGAGAGCTTTGAGCGATTCGAAGCGGGCTTGGCCACGCGTTTTAGGAGCGGTCTGCTCCGAGAGCTTTTCGGCGCCTTTGTCGCCGGCAAGCTTGAGGGGAGCGGCGGCAGGTTTGGCCTTCAGCTTCAACTCCGCCGCGGCTAGCTTGGCTTTGAGGTCAACAATGGTGGTATCCTTGGCACCTAGCGCTACCTCATGCGCATCGACCTGAGCCGAGAGGGTCTCCTGCGTCTCGTACCACCACTGGTCGGTGGTAACCTTGAACATCACCCCATCCGCCGTTTTGTACTTGCCGCTCTTGAGCAGCTGACCCGCCGCGTTATAGAGCTTTTTGGAAATTGGGTCGTGCTTGACGACTTCGCCCGTGTCGAGCGTAATTTCTGCCATGGTGATAGCCGCCGCCGTTTCAGTGGTATCGGTGGTGGTAGCTTCATCAGCGAGCTTGGCTGCCGCAACTGAGGTATCGATGGTGGTGGTCGTGCTCTCAGTGGAAGTGCTGGCGCCATCGGCTTCTGCCTCTACTTTCTTCCCCTCCTTCACGACCAGCTCACCACCGTCCTTCAGCTGATAGGTGCCATCAGCCACCTTTTCGCCCCGAGTGCCTTCGGCATCGACGCTAAAGACTTCGCCCGTTTCGTCGTCTACCTCCACGGAGGTATCATCATCGAGCACGAGCGTGGCCAGGCCGACGCTCAGTACTAATTCCTTCAGCTTGCTGAAGAATGCCGCCAGCTTATTGGCTGGTTTTGGGTTTTTAGACATCTGAATTTTAGAAAGTGTGGTATAGCCTAGCAGCCCCTCCATGGAGAAGCCTTTCACATTGCCCGTCTCGACTTCGTCGGTCCAGAGCGTGGCATCCGGCACCTTGTAGCTGGCCATCCACGTGCCGACGGGCAGCCCTTCGAAGCCCAGCTTCACGGCCTTGTCCTGCGCCTCGTCTTCGATAATCCACGATTCGACCACGTAATTGCCCTCCAGCGCCGTCTCGTGCTGAAGGTTGGTGGCCTGCGTGTTGTTCTGCTCGTGGAACCGGTCCCGCAACTGCTCGATGACTTGCGCGGAAAACGTGAGGTAGTAGACGCTCTTCTTGTCGTCGGCTAAGCGGGCGATTTCCAGGTCGGGAATCAGCACCGGGCCGGTCAGAATCTGCTTTTTGGCATCCGCCTTCAGCGCGACGGCGAGCGGCTTGTCGGCCGAAAGGGTCACGAAATTCACCCCGATGGCTGGGGTTTCGACAAACGAAACCAGGCTCACTCCCTGCTCGGGAGCGGCATCACTGATTTGGACTGCGTAGACGGTTTTCTTGGCCATGTGCCCTCATCACGGGCGCGGTCGGGATTTATCCCACCGCCGCCCGTGATAGGGGCATGGCAATAACGAAGAGCTACAAAATCGAAATTGACGGCCAACAGGCTTCTGCCACGGTCGGGCAAATCAAGAAGGAAGTCGAGCGGCTAGAGCTGGAGCTGGAGGGGCTGACCTTAGGAACGTTGGAAGCAGACAAAGTGCTGCTAGAGTTGGGCCGCGCAAAATCGGCTATCAACGATGTGGAGGAGGCCACCGACGCCGCCTTTGCCAAGAACAAGGCCGGCGCGTTCGTCGATGCGGCCAGCGGTATCGCCGGCGCGTTCGAAGTCGGCACGGTAGCCGCCACCAACTTTGGCTTGGTATCAAGCGAGTCAGCCGAGAAATACACCGCCAAGCTGACGGAAATGATTGCCGTAGTGGGTGGGCTGGAGCAAGTGCACAAGCTCACCACGTCGGAGGTGCGCTCGGCACTGGGAGGAGTACTCGGCAATATCAAGACCACTATTGCCGGTTACTTCGGCATGGGCACCGCGGCCCGCACGTCGGCAAGCGTAACGCGCACGGCCTTACTAAGCACCGGCCTGCTGGCTTTCATTGTGCTACTAGGTGTCGTCATCACCAACTGGGATAAAATCAGTGCGGCTGTTACGCGAAACAGCGCTGCTATTAAAGCGTTCGTCTCGCAAATACCGCTTATTGGTGACCTAGTGAAGGTGCTAGACCTGGTAGAGCAGAAGTTTGGTGGTATAAGCCAGCTCGTCTCCGGGTTAGGCAGTGCGCTGGTGGAATCCTTCAGCGTCGCCGGCGACGTGCTAGGCTCCTTGCTCAAAGGGGACGTGACTGGAGCGCTAGCTGAGGCCCGCAAAATAGGCACGCGTACGTCAGAGGCCTTCGACGCCGGCGTGCGAGAAAAGAATGCGCAGCTAGCAGAGGAAAGAGAGCGGGAAAGTGCTAAACAAAGGCAGGATAGTCTAAAAAGGTCTATAGCCGAGGCGGAGGCAGCCGGTAAAGACTCTTTTGAGCTTAAAAAAGCACAACTGCAAGACGAGATATTGCTATTGGATAAGTCCGCCACCGACTATCAGAAACTACTCGCGGACAAGCAGTCGGAAATCCGGGTGTTGACGGTTGGCCACAACAAAAAGCTAGCGGACGAAGGCGAAAAAGCCCGAAAAGAGGAGGCCGATAAGCAGAAAGCCGCCACCGAAAAGGCGCAACAAGAAGCCGAGAAACGTTATGCAGCACTCAGAAACGCCCAAAAAGAAGCGTCAGAGAAAGAAACGGCCGCCAATGACGAGGAGCGCAAGCGCCGGGTAGCGTTGGCCAGAGCGCTGGGTGGCACCGCACAGGCGGTTTTACGGGCGGAAATCGACGCCGCCAAGGATGCCCAGGTGGAGTTGATGCTCAATGGCAAGCGCTTTGGGTCGGAATACCTGGCTTTACAAGAGGAAATCCGTACCAAAGAGCAACAAATCGTTGATGCTAACCTAGCGGACCGCAAACGTGACTTCGACGAGCGAGCGGCGTTGCAGGCAAAAGAATTGCAGGACTTAAATGATGCTCAATTTGAGCGCATCAGTCGCCTTCAGCGGGGAGGTGCCAGTGAGCGGCAGCTCGATGAGCAACGATTGAAGGATTTGAAGGCACAGCGCATTACCCTCGAGCAACAGGGCGCTACGGCTAGTCGGGCCTACGTGGAGGTGCTCAACGCCATTTCTGATGCGGAGGCAAAGCTCAAGCCCAAGGCCTTGAGCGTAGGGGACCTGATCCTTACCCGCCTATTCGGGGTAGCGGAGGATAAGCTCGATGTGGTTAAGCAGAAAATTGCGGAGTCAGCACAGCTTGTTTCCGACTCGCTTAATATTCTTTCGGACCTGTATTTTACAGCGCAGCAGGAAAAGCTTGATGCACAGATTGAGGGATATAATAAGTCGCTCGATACGTTAAAGGAGCGAGGTCAGCAGATTGAAGAGGACTTAAAAACGGCTCAAAGCAACCGCGAAGCACTAGAGAAGGATGTTGATGCACAAAAAGGCGCTAGACGTGAGGCTACTATTGCCCGCATTGCGAAGGAGCGAGCTGAGGAGGCCCGTCTGGCTAGAGAAAAGGCCAAGAATGATGCAGCGGAGTTAAATGCTACCAAGCAGAAAGAAGCGGCCGAGAAGAAAAAGCAAGCACTTGAGAAACAGGGGCAAGTTCTGACGGAAGCGAGTATAGCAATAACCAATGCGGCAACCGCAGCAAGCGCCATTGGCGCCGCTATCGAAGCTGTAAAACAGGGAGCAAAATCACCTTGGCCAACAACACCCTTCGCGATTTTAGCTGCATTGGCGGCTGTCGCTGCGGCTGTTGCTTCAGCAAAGAAGCTTTCTGCTACGGTTAAAGGTGAGCAGGGAGGTGTACTCGAAGGTCCTTCCCATTCATTAGGTGGAATTCGCAGCAACTCATCCGCACGATTTGCAAACATTGAACTAGAAGGGGGAGAACAAGTCGTAAACCGTCGTGCTACTTCTAACAATCTCGATACGCTTGCCACCATCAATAAATACGGGGCAAGAGTGCAGTTTGTAGCAGTTCCAAAGCCGATGCTGCGAGCTGCTAACGGTGGGCAAATAACTGAAGCGGGCGGATTAGAGCAGGCCGGGGAAGGTTCTGGAATGATGTCTGTGCCAACAGCCCAATTCAATCAGATGGTCGGCTTATTAGCTCAGATTGCTGGGCACACCGCACAAACGGCTGGTTATGGTCCTCCTGTGCTCAGTGTAGGAGCTCAGCAAGCCCGCCAGATGTACAAACTAAGTAAACAAGAAGAGGCCGACGAAAACGGTGGCAAGCTTTTCGGTTAATGAAAAAGCCCGGTTTCTACCGGGCTTTTTCATTACCAATCCTTCTTTACAGTGCCCTCCAATTTTGCAGCCATTGCCTTTTCAAGAGAGGCTAATAGCGCCTTAATTCTTTCGTCGGCGTCTTCAAGCTCATGATTATTAAGCTTGTTTATTTTATGAGTAGCCCAAAACTCCAAGGGATTAGAGAACTCTTGGCCTTTACCACCCAAGCGAAACTTTTGTTCGATGTCTGTCAATTCATATTTGAATCGACCATCCTTGACATATACCGCTAGATTGAAATGATAATTATTACCCGACGAAAAAGCCTCCAGCGCCGGTTGAGTAATAATACCACTGCCAATTAAAGTGCCAGCGGTCCTGTCATCCATCCTTAACACACGGTTTGCATCGTTGAACGTTCTAGCAAACCATTCTCTTCCGCGGTTGTAAAGCTCGTCTTTCGACGCGCCAGCTACCGGCACTACAGCGGTGTAGACCACCTTGTGCGTGGTTGAGTCTTTGGGTAGCCGATCATAACCAGCATACTTCGTTTTCTGGGCCGTAGCGGAGCCCGCTAGAGCAAATAGTAATAAGGCGGACAGGTAGAATTTTTTCATGGGCGCAAGGATAGCAAAAAGTCTACCAATGCACATAATTATGGCAGAGGGTAGTTTTCTGGTAGTTACAAACCCATTAATAACTGGCAAAAAAAGACGGCCTGTTGTCTGCTCTAGCAGAAGGACGCATCTTTGGCCTATTGCACGGTAAGTCACCCAGCCGGCTTTGTCTGAAAAGACGAAGCCCCGGCTGCTAGGAACAGCCAGGGCTTCAGGAAGTGGGTGATTAGAGCACCCTTACTCCCGAACGAAGATGGGTAAACGTGCAAAAGAGAAACTAGCGGGCCAGGCCCGTTGGTTTCACATTTCCCTAGAGCTGTTCAAGGCGGCGCTAGGGGGAGCCATTCGAGCGGTGGTTAGCCACTGGCTCGGACACCCGTAGAGGTGGCGGCGGTCAGGACTTCGGTCTTGACCGCCGTTTGTGTTTTACAGACCGTCTGTCTTGTACAAGACAAACATACGTGTTTAACGAAAAAATATTTCGCAAGTATTCTAAATAATGCCTAAGTATTCTGAATAACGCCCAAATATTCTGAATAATGTTTCATTATCGGCAGTCCACCTTATGGACCCATTTGCTGGCACTGGAGGATTAGAACCACTCTTCCAAATAGAATTCGTCCGGCGTGTAGAACTCAACTCCTACGGCCGCCTCGCCCGTTGGTGCTGGCACCCCGCCGCCCTGCGCCGAGAGCACTACGCGGAGCAGCTCCAGCGCCGTCTCGCTTTCGCCTCCCACCACGAAGGAAGGAATCTTCGCCAGCCGGTACAGACTTCCGTGCACGAGCACCGGCACGGCCGGCGAAAGCCGGGCGTAGAGGCCCGGGCTAAGGAGCGCGTTGACGCGCAGCAAGTGGCCTCGTAGCAGCTGCTCAAAGAGCTGCGCATAGTAGCGCGCGTAAAGCCCCTGGCTACCGCCGAACCAGAGCGAGTCCGGAAACTCGGCTAGCCCGAAGCTGGTTTGCCCGCTTCCCCGAAACCGGAAGGGCAGTATCTGTTGCGCCACTGGCGCCACGCCGCGATACACCAGCAGCCGCGCCGTAAAGCCGTAGCTCCAGCTCACCTCGTTGCGTTTGGTAGCCAGCGCGTCGGCGGAGGCCAGGCAGGGCAGCGCCACCCGGTTGCCCAATCCGTCCCGATACGTGCGCAGCACCGTGGGTGCCCAGGGCAGGGTCAGCCGCTGCTCGTCCTGCTCGACCCCCACCGGCACCCGGTTGGGCTGGTAGGTGTAATCGGCAAAGCCTTGGCGGGCCGATAGCAGCGCGTCACTCTCATCCGGCTGCCAGCCCAGCACGATGCGCCGCGCCGGCAACGCCGGCCCGTAGTCGCCCGCCTCCGGATGGCAGACGTCCGACAAGTCCAGCGCCAAGGCCGGCGGCAGCTCGTAGCGCTCCCGCAGGTGAAAGGTGAGGGTGCGCGTGGTGGGGTCCGTGGTAAAGCGCAGATTATACGCCGTCACGAAACCTTTGAGAAAATCCCGCTGGCTCATGCCCGGTAAGAGCTTGGCCACGTCGAGCGTCAGGGGCCAGTCTTCGCGAGGATCTACTTGCACGCTCCACGCCGAATACTCCAGTCGAAAGTTTGCCGGCGGGCTGGGGTGGTGCACCACGGCCACCACGGTTTGGCTGGTTTCTAGAAACAGCCCGTTCAAGCTCAGTACGTCGGAATCGAGGCGGTAGCTGCCCGGAGCGGAGAGGGGGATGTACTGCAACACTTCGCCCTCGTCGATGCGCTGGCCTGCCTCCAGCCGCATCAGCCTCAATTCGCAGGGGCCACCCGTAAGAGCCGTAACCGTGAGCCCGGCTTGCAACCGATAGCCGCCGTCGAGCCGCACCGCGTACGCCGCCCGGCGCCCGTCAGTAAGCGGACCCGATTCGCCTACCTCGACTAAGCGCCACCGCGCCGCCGGGCTGTACAGGTCCTGCGGCTGCAACGCCCAAAAGCCAGCGCCACCGGTCGAGAGCGGAATCTGCCCCCCAAACTGGGCATCCCTGGTGAAGGCATTGAAGCCCAAGCCCGGCACGCCCCCCTCACAGCGCACCTTCAGCAGCTCGCCCCAGTTCCAGGGCATAGCCGAGCCGGTGAAGGGCATGCACAACTCGCGGACCTCTTCCTGCTCTAGAATTTCGCCCCGAATGCGCCAGCCCACGTCGGCAAATACTTGGCGCAGCGTGCGCACAAACGAGACGCTGGGCAAGTACTCATCTACCTCCAGGCCGCTGCCTACCTGATTGCTAGCTGGCACGTCCTGCTCTTGCCCGTTGAGAACAAACCCTTGCTCGTAGAAATTGCCGTAGGCCACAAACGGAAATTGTACGTCCGTAGCCGCGCAGCTTAAGGCCAGGCGCGCGTCGAAGCCGTGGCGTCCCTCGTAGACGAAGGGAGCAAAGTGTAAGTCGGCTAGCATCTTTGAGCCAATAGCCGTAAACACGTCTACCTCGTCACTGACCAGCTTGCCGATGTAGGCGCCCTTGATACTGGAGGGCTGCCAAACGCCCCTAAAAAACAGGTGCCCATTCACGTACAACCGGGCCACGTAGGGCACGAGCGGCGCGAACTTATCGAGGGTCTGCGCGTCGCGGTGGTGGGAGAAAATCAAATCGTTGGTCCGGGTGAAGGGCAGCTCCAGCGTGTACGAGCTTTCCCCGGCCCGGCTTTCGAGGCTGGCCACGTCGGTACCGGGCTTCTGCATGCGCAGAAGGCGCTCGACCCCTTCGGGCAAGTCCACTGCTTGGTCGTTGAGAAGCAGGCGAATATCTTCCATCTAGGCAGTGAGAACAGCAAACGGGGCGGCGGGCTCCACGTCGCAGGTAAGGGTGTAGCGGTTTTCGGGCGCGTTGTAGTCCGGGCTGAAGCTGGTGAGCACCACCGGCTCCTCTTGGCCGGTAACCGGATGAAAGAGCAGCACCACGGGCGAGCTGGCCAGCTCCTCACAGAGCCAGTCGAGGCCGGCGCGGGTGAGCAGGCCGCTGGTCAGCCTGCGGGCCAGCGTTAGGTTCACCCGGGCCACGGCCTGGTTACGGCCCTTCGCGTAGAGCTGGGCCTGCCGTTTCGGGGCGGGTTCCTCTACGCCCCGGAACCAGACGGTTTCGTAGGCCCCGCGCCGGCTCAGAAAAACCAGGTACGCGGCGGCGGGCTTGTGCTCGAGCACGTAGCTACCCAGCGCCGCACCGGCGACCGATACGGTAAGCGTAGTTCGCAGCGAGGCGTCGACCAGGGGGGTAAGCAGGCTGCTGAGCTCGATGGTTTCCACGCCGCCGCCGGCAACCCGGTTCAGCACTTGGGTGCTCGGCACGCCGGCATAGCTGAGCGTGCGGCGCTGCACCTGCACCGCCGCGCCAGCGGGGGCCAGCACGTAGAGCCGCTCGGCATACGTGGCCCGATCGGTGGGCAGCACGCCCCCCGGGCACGGAACCGATAGCACGAGGCTGCCCGCCAATGCCGGCACCGGCACCGCGCTTTCCAGGCCCCAGCGTCCCCCCGTATCGGCCACTACCAGCCGCTGGCGCACTTGCTCGTTTGCCGGAACATACACTTCCCCGTAGCGCACGAAGTACGCCACCAGCCGGTCGGTGCTGGTTTGCCGGCTGTGCCCGACGAGCGGCAACAGCGCCGGGGCCAGGTCGAACACGTAGCGGTTGCTGGCCTGGTAGAGCTGTTCGAGCCGCTCCACGAGATAGATCTGCGAAAGGTCGTTGTCGGGCTGGCCCCACACCGCGCCGGGGATAGCCCAGATTTCCACGTAGCAGCCCCACTCGGCTTTGGTTTGGGAGCGCAGCTCATCCACGCCGGGCGTCAGGTTCACGGTGAAGCCCGGGTCCGGGTTGGGGGCCGGCACGCGGAAGCTAACGACGGGCGTGAGCTGCGAGCCGCTGGCCAGGGCCACGAGCTGCACTTGGTCGGGTGCCGGCTGCGAGACGCGGTAGCGGGCCGTGAGCGTAACCGAGGAGGCCAGGGCCGTGGCCAGGGTAATGCCGGAGCTGAACTCGCCCGGGGCGGGATTGGTGGTTACGGCCGTAAAGGATTCCCCATTGATGGTCAGCACCGCGCCCTCTGTGAGCATCCCGACGGTGAGGAGCAGCCGCGCCGCCGCGGGCACTTGGCCGGTTGCGGCGGACTGGAGCGTAAAGAGCAGCGGCAAGCCGAGTGCGGCGAGGTGGGGTAGGGTGGAGGGAACCAGGCGCGGGTCGTACACGCAACTGCCGTCATCCTGCGTAGCGGCGGCGTTGTAATTGCTCGCCTCGGGGTCCATGCAGCCCCGCACCGGGCTGGGGTCAACCGGCGGATTGTAGCCGCACAGCGGGCTGTTGGCCTGCGTCAGGGTGGCCGTTTCGCCGCCTTGGCCGTTGGCCGTGATGCGGTAGCGATTGAAGCCTCCTACCTGCCCATTGGCATCTCGGCATTCGTCGCGAATAAAGGTGCCAGCCGCCGGATTGGCGGGCGGGACGTAGTTGCAATAAAGACTATTTGCCTCCGTGGACGTGGTAAAGGAGCCGTAGCCGCTGCCCGTAGGCCGCACATGATGATAAAGAGTGGCCGTGTACTGGGTGGGGGTGTCTGTTTCGCCACACGTGTTCCAAAAAATGTTGCCATCCGGCACATAAATATCCGCCGGCTTATTTTCCAATGCCGCACCTCGCCACGTGCCGCTCACTCCAACAATAGTGTCGCTCTCCGTATCAAAGCCATAGCCCACATAAGAGGCGCTCGGATTACCTGCACCATCCAGGCCCGTTGCACTATAAGTAGCTTTTAAGTGAATAATCATGCGGCTTTCTTAAATACCCGGTCGAGCTCTATCGTGGCCTCGTCGAGTAATTGGTTGTTTAAGTAGATGTCGAGCAGGTTCTGGCCTTCATCAAAAGCGGGCCTAAGGAAGTGCCGACCCCGGATGCCGTTCTTGTAAATGCTGGTTTGAATGGCATAGGCTAGCTGATTGGCCGAGATACGGCGCCCGGTGCTCTGGCTCCGGCGGGCCTGGAAACGGCCCTGGGCGGTGCGCCCAGGCTGTCCTATTTTCTTCTTGCGAATCCAGACCAGCAGCGCGTCGATCGGCACGGGCGTGGTGAACTTGGGGCGGCCCCGGTCGAGGTACTCCAGGTAGTCGAGGGCGTAGAGCTCCAGCGATGAATTCACGCTGAAGCCTTCGAAGCGGCCGGCGGCGTTGCGGCCCTGCGCCACGGTGGCCTTCAGGCTCTTGAGCAGCGCGGAGCTGCGCCTATCGAGCGGGTAGCGGCCACTCTCCAGCACGAAATAGATGTGCTGAATAATGGCTTCGCCTACGGCTTGCAGGGTTTCCCGAATGGTAGAAGTCATACCACCATCACGGGCGCGGCCGGGTGCTATCCCAACAAAACGCCCCCTCCCTGGTGAAGGAGCGGGCGAAGGCTCTAAGAGCGGGTGCCACGCCACACGGCGCCGGCAATCATGAGCAGCAGCACCAGGGCGAAGAGGGGCACGGCATAAGAGGGCAAGACCAGCATCAGCTGAAACGCCCCATCGCGTCGGCTTGGCGAATATGATCTTCCAGCAGGCCCTTGATTAGCACGGGTTGCGTGTCGCGTAGGGTGCAGAAAAAGTCGCCTTGCAGCCGCATGCTTTCGGGCTTGCTGTTGAGATAATCCCGCCAGGCACTCGGTAAATCGGCGTTCGGGATTTCCTCGATGGTGCCGGCGGCAAAGTTTAGGGCCGTACTCGCCGTTAAGCGAATGTAGAGCAGGGCCCCGTTGGCGGCGGGGTCCACGGCCGTGTTGTTGTCGGCCAGCAACGCAATGCGGCGCGTGATAAAATCGGGGGGCATTCGTTGGCCGTAGTCTCCATCCTCCGCCAAGGCATAGGGCGTAACCGCAACCCAGAGCTTGACGGTGCATTCTCCGCTTTCCGTTTGGCTTATTTCCAAACTCTCATAGCGGGCTTTCTGCCGGATAATGGTGTTTTCTACCACCCGATTCGATACGGGTAGCTCAATGACAGCAACGGGAGTGGACAGTAAAGGCATAAGGGTACTAGGAGATGGAGAATGATTTCAGGTCGCCCGTCGGAATGAGATCATCGGGGGTGAAGTAAATTGTGTGCGTCCTACCGTCTCGGAACTTATGGGCCACGGTATAGCTATAGTTCACGTAGCCGCTGTTGTTGCCGACGATATCGCGCACGTCTTGACGGTAACCCGAGGCCAGGATTTTGGTACGGTCAACCCCGTCGATGACCACCTTTACCCAGATGCGGCGGTCGTAGTATTGGGGCGAAAAAATCCAACCGCTTAAGGGCGTGTCCGACGCACAGGAATAGGAGGCGCCCGCTGGGTTCTCCCCGAATACGGGCATGAGGAGCGCGGGGGCCCATAGCACCGCCGAGGCGGGCAAAAACTCTGTTGCTTTGGCCCGTACCCCTACCGTAGTAGCCGGGTAATTCCGGTAGTCATATTCCACCGCAGTCCAAATCAGGGAGTGCCACGTAGCGCCCCCATCCAGGGTGTATTCGTGCCCCGAATAGGGCGCGTCCGGGCTGGGGGTAAAGCCGAATTCCTGAAGCTGCTGGCGCACGACGCCGTTGGTGGGCGGGCGCAAGGAGGGCACATACACGGGCGGTACGGCCCCCGCCCCTAAGCCCGCTAAAAAAGCGCGTCGCAAACTCATGACAAGGGCGTTATATAGCATTGAATTTTGCCGTTGCCCCCCACCGCAAAGGAGTACATCAGCTCCCGCCCGCTTTCGTAGGCGCCGCTCACCACTTGAAAGTCAGCTCCCAGGGCCGGGGCGCTGGCCCCGGGGCCTAAGTAGGCCCGTACCACGGTGCCTACTACCTTGCCGCTGGTATCGACCGTGAAGGTTCCGCTCAGTACCGGGGCGTGTTCGGCATCCTCGGCGAACGTAAGCACGGTGCTCGTTTTAAAGACAACCCCACTGCCCGTAGCCGCTTTGGAACGCAAGTCGATGATGGTGGTGGCCGGGTCCGGCACGCAATACGGGTCTACTTCCGTGCCGACCCCTAAAATAACGGTGCCGGGGCCGGCCGTGTAGGTAAAGGGCTGCGCAATCGTGCCGCCTCGGATGAGCGTTGATTCCACGCGCTGAATGTTGCCGTTGGGCCGCAGCACGCACTGGCTTAGCTCGGAATCCACGATGCGCCCCGGTCCGGCCAGGGTGCCGGCCAGGGCGATAATTTCGCTTAGCAGCAGGTCCGGCACCAGCAACTCCAGGTTGTTGAGGTAGACCGTGCAGCCGTTGGCTTTGAGGACCGGGTACTGCTCGAGGGTAACGGGTTGGCGCAGTAATTCCAGAAAGCCCCGGTTCAGGTGGACCATGCCGTACTCGCCGCCGGTGGCATATTCGACGCCGCTGGCCAGGTCGTTGAACTCGCCTTGGCTGTCGGAGTCGGCAAAGAAGGGCAACACCACCACGCTTTTTAGCGTCGCGTTGGTGATGGGCTCCAGCGTATTGGTGCTAATGGTATAGCGAAACAGCCCTGGCTGTCCACTGACCCGCGCCACCTCCGACACGTTGGCCGAGTCGGTATCAAAGGTGGCATACACCACGGGCCCGTTGTTGGGACGGTTGGTGATTTCGTACAGCGGCCCCGGCTCTAGGCTGCCATCCTGGGCGGCCAAGAGCGTGGCGTACGTAACGCTTTTAAGCGGCTGGTAGGTGGGATTGGGCGGGCTAACGGGCTTCCAATGCGCGTTACTAGCCGAGTCGGTCGGCGCCGGGTAGCCGGCTGGGTACGCGCCTAAGGTGAAGTCATGGCGGGCCTCGGCAAACTGCGTCACGTTGCCCGCGACGTACTTCACAATCTCACCGGTTATATACCCGTCTTCGTCGAAAGGATTGAACAGGCGAAAGCCGGCCGCAGCGGCCTCGGCGCTGCCGTAGGGCACCCACTTAGCCGACACCAGGCCGTGGTCGTACTGGCCATCAGCATACACGCGCCACTCCTGGTCGGTTTGGTTTTCGTGATAAACGAGCACCGTTACTTTCTCTTCCGGGGTTGGCGCATACGAGGAATAGCAGATCGTGCCCAGGCAGCAGGTTTCCCGATCCAATTCTTCGCGTACCGCATAGCCGTACTCTTCGTCGGCACGGTAGAGGTTTCGCACAAACTTAACGCCGGTACGGGCGTTGTTGCCGCCGGTCATCATCGCCTCCAGCACCTCGCGCACTTCGCGGGCCCGGGTGGGGCCCCGCTGGGCCAGCTCGGTGGTGCCCCGGTCGCGAAAGGCAGAGCCAATTAAGGCGAGTATCTCAGTGAACGTCATTAGGCAGGGGTATAGCGACTGCGGAGCGCGGCGCGGTCCACAGCCATGGGGAAGGTGAAAGAGATTTCCGGGTGCCAGCCCGCAGCCTTGTCCCGGCCGTAGTCGGTCAGCGAGAGGGAGCTGTTCAAGGCCACGTCCGTGAGCACCTCCTCCAGGCGCAGAATTTCCAGCAGCTCCTCCACGTAGCCGCCGGTGCGGGCCAGTATTTCCGGTTCGTTGCGGGTGCCGGCGTGGCGGCCGTGGCCTGCCGGCATGTCGAGCACGTAGAGGCTCACTTGAAAGGCGCACAGGCCCGGCTGCTTCTCGCTTAGCTCCATCGCGGATTCGAGAAACACCTGCGGGTAGGGCGTATTGCCGGCGCCGCCCTGCTCATCCGGGTAGCCGATCTGGAAATGCTTGATTGGACTGTAGCGGCTCACTACATCCTGGAAGTAAGCGAATAGGCGTGCCTGGGCGCTGTCGGGGTGTTGGGGCGTATCCATGCCACCATCACGGGCGGCGGGCCTGGTTTTCCCGCTCAAAGGCCATGTCTTCTAGCAGTTCCTCAAGTGGCCAAGTGCGGAGCGCACGTACCGTTTCGCCAATGCGGCGGCTGTGGTAGAGCAGAGCCTGCGTAAACGACCCGCCGGTTTGGGCGCCGAATGCAGGCCCTCCAGCAGTTGAAGCAGCGCTGTCTCCGTCTTCAGCTTGGCGACGGAGCAGGCCTGGAGTCGCACTGCATTGGTGCTCCAGACCCGTAAGAAACCCATCACGTAGGGCCAGGCTACCTCCATGGGCAACGAAGCGAAAGCCTCGGCGGCCTCTCGCACGGCCCGGGCATCCTGCCGAGTGCCCCGGCGCTTGAGCAGCACGGCGAGCAGGTAAGGCGCGGCAACAGCCGGGTTGCCGTCCGCTTCGTCGAGGAAGGTAAGTAGCGCTTCGAACTGGCCACCTGATAGCCGCCCAAAGTCCTGGCAGTGCTCATACACGAGGCTGCGGTGGGTGAGCACTGCCGCCGGCTCTCCGGTTGGCAAGCCTGCGAAGAACCAGGGCATTTCGTCAGCAAACACTTTGGCCACGCTCATGTCTGCTTCCAGTACGTCGGCGGGCAGAGCAGTCAGGGCTTGCACGGCACTGAGCAGCGAGAGCTCCGGCCGGCGTTGCTGCTGGAGGCGAGCATACGCTTGGAACGCCGACAAGGGCACCTCATGCCAGCCGGTGGGCAGGTGGCCCGGGTATACCTGTCCCGTTTCGCTATCGGTAATCTTGATACTACGCATAGTTGAATTTCTTTTTGTCTAGGGCTCTGTTGATTGCCTGCACTAGGCAGTCGAGCATGTCATCATGCGCGGCCGTCGGGAACGTGCAGATCTGCTGTAGGAAAGCCTCCACCCAGCCGCCGTCGATGAGCACCACCCGCCGGGCCTCACAGAAAGGCGAGATACCGTTTACCCGGGTGCGCTTGTCATCCGTGGGAGCGGGGGCTTCCACGACGTTGAGTTTGGTTTGCCGCTTGAGCGTCTGGTGTAAGCTCTTGCCGCTGGCCTTAGGCTCGATGTGGAGCTTGCTCTGACTCGTGTAGCCATGGGCCTCGACGTACTTAGGTAGCTTCTCACACAGTTCCGGAAACTCCAGCCGGAACTCGGAGGCATTGCGCACATACAGCGTGTTATCGATATAAGCCGATGCCATGCCGCCGGTGGCGTCGTTTTGCTGCTTATCCGTGTAAGCCGGGTCCGCATCGAATTGCCAAGCAGTGGCCACTTTGCCGGCGGTGCGCTTCTTAAACTCGTCCCAACTGATGACATCAAACCAGGCCTTTTTCAGAATGCCGCCCTCGTCTGGAGCTGGTATCTGAAGTATCTGGCCAGCGTACCCGTAGCTACCTAAATCCTCTTTCAGCGTGGCCAGCGTGCTCCGGTCGAGGCGGTTGGCATCGAGCATGCCGTTCGTGTAGCGCTTCACCAGCGCGGCCGGCTTCACGTTCTTACCCACCTCGCCCGTTACAGAGTCCGGTGTCAGCTCACCCGGTAGGCAGATGTGGTGAAGATTCTTTTTCTTCTTCAGCCACGAGCCGGCCGGGTCGAGTTCGTGCACGCGCTGCATGACCATGATGCTAACGGTGCGCTTCTTATCGGTCTTCCGGCTCGATACCGTCTGCACGTGCTTGAGAGCCTGTTTGCGGGCCTTCTCGTTATCCGACTTCTCCGGGTTGATGGGGTCGTCAATGAGAATAAAGTCGGCGTGCACGCCCGTTACCCGGGCGCCACTGGAGGTAATGAAGCGCTGGCCATTAGCCGTGTTACGGTAGTTGGTCTTTCCGTTTTCATCGGCCTTGAAGGTGATGCGGCCGGGGAACAGCCGTTGGAACTTAGGCGAGGTCAAACAGTCACGTGACTTCAGGCCGTGGCCGATGCTCACGTCCGATGCAAACGAGGTGCTGATCGTTCGAATGCTGGGCTCCATGAGCCAGAGCCAGGCCGGGAAGAGTTGCGTTACGCTTGTGCTCTTACTCGTGCCTGGTGGAATGTTAATGAGCACGTCGGCTTGTGCCTCCCCTCGTTTCCAGCGCTCGTAAATAGCCTGTAGCTCATCGCACAGATATTCGATGTGCCAGTTAGGCACCAACTCCACCGCCTCTATGGTTTCCCACATTTCGAGGAAGAAGGTGTAGAAGCGCTGGTAGCACTGGGCAGCAATTACCGTATCGAGGGGAAGCAGGTTCACGGCTTACTCAGTCTTCAGAAAAGCAGCGTAGGGCTTCAGGTGCTGAATCAGCGCGGGGCGCCCGCCACTACGATACACCCGGCGCAGCTCCCGCAGGTGCCGGCGGCGGGTGAACTTGTTGACCACGAAGTAGAGCTTGTGCCCGGCCATGGGCAGGCCACTGGTGGTGAGCAGTTGCGGATAGTAGCCATTGAGCACGGTGCCGGTCTGGGGAGCGGAACCAGCAAAGGCCGGCTCCGGCATGCGGGCGGCGAACTGACGAAAGGCGGGGTCGAGGTCTGGGGTAACGAGATGCTTATGCATGGAGAGCGTCGTGTATTGACCGGTAAGCGGCCAATTGTTCGGGAGAGAGTTTCTTGGCCAGTTCGGCCGGGTCGTGTTGGGGGGCTAAGGATTCGCCCTTGGTGGTCACATCCACTTTGGTGGTCTGCATGCCGCGCCACTTGGCTAGGTTGTCGAGGGCCGCGTCTTGGTCGCGCAGGCTGAAGGAAGTGCCATTCTTTCCGTCGGTGTGCGTCTTCACCAAGTCGAGCATACCCAGCGACTCAGCTTTGGCCAGATCGAGCTCCATGCGGTATTTCTTCACCTTCGGGCCATCGACTACGCGGAAGGCTTTCGGGTCACGCTCCAGCTTCATGGTCCAGCGCAGAATATCCATGCGCCGGTGCCGCTTCCAGCTCTCGTGCTGGAGTAACTCCTTGGCCTGGTCCTCGGCACTTGTGCGCAGCACGTCCCACGAGCGCACCATCAGCTCGTACTCCCACTCGATTTCCTCCTTCACCTGCTCGATAGCTTTCGGTAGGGGCTGTTGCACCTTCAGCGTCTGCTCGTACTCAACCCGGGTATAGAAATCCTCCAGCGAGGCAGTGGCCACGCGCTGCCAACGAGCCGCGATTTCCTCCGGCCCCATGCACTCACCAAGCAGGTGTTTGATAGCCGCTTGGATGTTAACAGATGTTAACAACCTCGACGCCTGGTGACGGGCTGTTTTTGCGCTGTATTTCGCCTCTACAGCAGCTTTTGCCCCGTTGAACGACAACACGTAGGCCTCAACGAACAATCGTTGCTGAGGCGTAAGATTATGGAGCGGGCTGCTCTTCGTATCCTGGGCACTCATTACTCTGCCTCCGCCTCCAGCTTCGCCACCGAATAGCCAAATACCAAGTAGCCCACCAGACCGGCCCACCAGCCAACGCCACCACCAACGAGCACCGACTGCCAAACATGCGAATGGTGGGCACCGCTCAGCCACCACAGGCCAGCAGCACCCACCAGGAAATGATAGAGCCCCACGTACGGATAGGGGAGAGGGGCAACGAGAAACGTCAGGAAGCGGAGGAGTTTACGCATGCGACAGTGGGAGTGGAAGAATTGAAATTCCACTGTATCACGGGCGGGATGGGGGTTTATCCCACGTCCCAAGGCTTAGGGCCGGGGACGCTTCTGCAACTCTTTGTGCCGTTTCACAAATTGGTAGATCGAGCCTATGGGTCGGCCAAGAACCGTGGCTATGGCAGCGGCGGAACTGGTGGCGTAGTTGAGTTCGATGTAGCGGCGGTCGGAGGTTGCGAAGCCGCGGCGGGTAGTGGTTTGGGGCATAGGCACGGAGCGGGAGCGGTAACGAGGGCAATAGCCTGGTCTATCGTTTCGACGATGTGATAAGGGGTGCCGTTCCAGGTACGGCGAAATTCTTCTTCCCCCGGCGTGAGCTTGCGCTTACTGGGTGGCTGGCTAGGGTCCTTCACCTCCATGAGGAAGGTTCGGCCTCGATAGCCCACCAGCAAGTCGAAGCAATTCTTGAGCTGGTGGAGGTGGAGCACGGAGCAGCCGATGCGACGGAGAGCGGCTACGATGTAGGGTTGGTTCCCGTCGACGCGGGAGGCGGTTCGGATCATGCCCCCATCACGGGCGAAGTCTGACCACCTCCCGCTCGATCAGTTGAGCAGCTTTAGGTTTCCTGCCTCTAGACTTTTGAAGAGCGTGGTGCCTTGGTGCTGAGCATAGGGCAGGAACACTTCTGCTAGCTGCGCTTGCCCGGCCTCGATAATGGCCAGTTGCGCCTGGCACCAATCCTTGATGATGCGCCAAGCCACCCGGCGGGCTTGCGCCTCAGTGCGATACTTGCCGGCAATGTTGCGGTCTTTCTGCATCGCCTTCAGCACACCAGCGACGTTGCAGGGAAGAGTGAAATAAAGCGGCTGCTCATTCACTGCTACCATAAACGTCACGGCATCAGGCTCTCCGATCTCATTAAAGTCAATCAGAATCTTCCTGCATCCTGCCTTAGCGAGAATGCCCTGAAGCTCACCAACGGTTTTACCGGCGTCGATGGTAGTCGTATAGTTGAGAATACTCATGTTGATTTTGCTTTTGGTTGGCATCGACTTGGGAGGCGATGCGGAGTGTCATTTAAACTAGAATATATTGTTTAAGTGAGGGTGGTGTGAACATTAATTGCTACTATTGTTAAAGTATTATATATGTATTATTTCATGTACTCTCCCTCCAAACATAAACCCTCCTTTCAATTCACTTCTGAGCACTGGCGAGCGCTAGTACTGTGCGTGATTCTTGCTTTATGTTCGGCTCTAGAGTGCCTAATCTGAGAGCAGGTGTAGCTCATGCGGCTTCACCTCCTTCCTTCGCAGACCAGGGCAAGCCTGTATTGGGGTCGTGGTTCATCCACGATTCAATTTCATGCGTGCTCCAGCCGTGCACGGTATAGAGGGCATCTTTGAGTCGCTCTAACTGATGTTGCAGCTCCACCACGTCCGGCGTCATGTCGAGTACGATAGCGGAACCTGCTTGCTGGCTCTTGACCACGTTTTCCACTACATCGAGCAGGCGCGGCATCCACGCCCGGGCCGTCAGAGCAAACACTGCATTCTCATGCGAGAGCTTATGGCCAATGTGGGTTAGGTCGGAATTGAGATCCGGCTGGGCCATCAGACCGCAGCCGACCACGGAATTGGGAGCAGTAACCCGCCATGGAGCGGGGGTAGCGGCTTGGCAGGCTTTACGCAGAATCTTGATAATGTTGAGGTTAATCCGGGTCATAGGGTGGGCTTGGAAGGTTGTACTAGGGCCTGACGGCGGTTGATTTCCTTGTGGATAAGCGTGGTAGCCAGCGGGTCGGCCGAATAGATTTTGAGGAGTTCTGGCAGCCGCTCAGAAGCTTGGGTGCGCAGGTACTCGCGAATTTTGGTGGTACTCATTCGGCTTGGATAGTATTCTTAATCACGCCTCCAGTCAGGGGCATGGCTCGGGAACTTAATGTCGTTGAACATGGCCCGGATGCGGCTCTCTACCCGGTCTTGGTAGCGTTCCTTGATTTCAGCCCACATCAGGTTGGTCGTGAGGTGAGTAGCGCCAATCGGCAGCGTATGGGCCTTATCGTGCCGGTTGCTCAGAATATCCGCCATGGGGTTGCAATAGTTACCCATATGCTGAGCCGAGAAATTCTCAGTACCCAAGTCGTCGAACAGGATGCCGACTTGGTTCTGGCCCCAGGTGTGCAGCGCATTCACCGAGTCGAGCAGGTTGTAGAGGTGCTTAATCGACTTCTTACCGCTTTCCTCGTAGGCATCCGACACATCGCGACAGGGCACTAGGGCGAAGCTTTGGCGGCTGTTGCTGCTGAACATCGAGAGAATGGTGCTCTTGCCGCACCCCACGTTTCCCCGCAGCATCAGCCCCTTGCCTAGCTTCAGATCGTATTCGGTTTCAAACCGGGCATCGTGGGCGAAGTAGAGGCACAGTTGCCAGATTTGAAGGCGGTTGCTCTCATCGATGACAAACTCGGGGCGAGGCTTCGCTTCGTGCTGCACGTGGTAGTCCGCCCGGCGTTTGAAGAGCGTGAACCACTCCTCCGCAGTGAGTTGGGCCGGAAACTCCGGCCGCTTGGTTTTGGCGGTATACCACGTGTCGTACGCCGTTTGGTACTTGCGGGCTCTGGCCAGGGCCAGTGCTTTGTCAATAGCAAACTGTTCCTCCTCGGGGGTGAGAGGCAACTCTCGGGCCTCATTCGGGGTGAAATCTGCTACATAACGAACACGAGCGCCGCTCAGCTCCAGCGTCAACGGAGCACCTGCCAGTGGCACCTCTCGGCTAATGGTCATTGTCGAAATCCCGCTGTCCTGGCGTGCTGTATCGATCTCGGCTTTGGCTTGACGCAGAGCGCTGGTTAGCGGCTGAAGCATTGTTTTCGAGAAATTTGAAGGATTTAATCAGGGCTTTCCAATTCTGGCAAGGCATTCGGCTCTTGCCAATCACCCAGCCCAGCGGTTCGTACCAATCGAAAAACAAGTGGCCTTTGCCCGCCTTGGGGTGGTTGATGCGAGTGAGGTAGTCATCAACCATTTGCACATCCCGCGGCCGGGCTAGCCAGCGGTGGTACTCGTCATCGGCCTGGCGCTCATCGACCACTACCGGCCGCACCGGCCGCTCGTCGGCTTCCATGTTGGCCGGCGGTGCCCCGCCCCCCCTGGTGTGCGGAGCCCACGCGCTGGAGGTGGCAGACACTAACTTTACTTTGTCCTGCTCTTCCAATTCAAGTGCAATTGCCTCGCGCGGCGCGGCGGCAGCCGCCTCTCTCACTTGGTCGTCATTGGTCGTCATTGGTCGTAGACAACTCTTAGCAGTTTCGCTAAGACCCTCTTGCGGTTTTGCTAAGACCCTCTTAGCGTTTTGGTAAGAGGGTCTTAGCGTTTCGCTAAGAGGAGTGGTCTTAGCACTTTGCTTAGAGGTATAGCGTTTTGCTAAGAGCAATTGCGCCGCCTCAGCATTTTGCTCTGAGCCGTACACGGCTCGCGTGGCCATGGTCGGGGACAGTTCCCGGCGGTTGCCCAGGTCGGGCCGGTGGCATACATCGAGCAGGCCCGCCTCATAGAGCCAGAGTAGGTTCCGCGAGACGGTAATGGCATGGGAACCCAGCCGCTCGGCTAAGCTTTGATTGGTAATCCAGCAGCTATCCTTGCCACCGTTTTCAAATAGCTCACACACCTCAATGAGCGCGGCCTTCGGGCCGGCCGGAAATTTCTTGAGGGAGTTGAGCGCTTGGCGAATGGGAAGCATGCGGCGGGAAGGGGACGGAGTACTGGAGCCACCCACGTGGGCAGCCATCATCGGCGCGGTACTCACGGGCGGGGCGGGAACTCGTCCCGTTTGATAGTGAAGCATCCCATTAGAATAAGCTTGTTTGGATAGGGAGTTGAGACTGGAGCAAGGTTTCGAGGCGGGCCAACGTGGCGTAAGCACAGGCGAGCTGATGGTCCTGTTCTTCCTTCATTTTGGCCACGATGCGCGGGTCGGTTTGCAAGGCCCGCCACTCGGGGTACTTGCGCTCCCGAAGCTTGATTTCCCGCTTCAGGTCCGCTATTTCGTCGGCTAGGGTAATGGCTGGCATACGGCTATGGAAGTTGAGGGCAGTAAGCCCCGCTACTAGGCAGGCCTGGCAACGGGGCTTTGTGCTAGGCGGCAAGCGTTTGATTGTCTTGCAGATGCTTTTTGCGGGCCTCCTTGGCCGCATATACATCCACATCCTTTTGCAGCTGCTTGGCTTCCCCTACCCAGATCTTCTGCAACTCCTCCAGCGTTTCCGCCTCCTTAATCACACTCAGCACCGTGGCCTTAGCCAGCCACTCCTCCGCTTCCGCCTCGCCGTTTTGGTCGGGTGTAACGTAGGGAGCCGGGGCTACTGAAGCCGGCGGCGCGGGCTCTGGCGCGGCCGGCGGAGAGGGGCGGGGCTCCGGAGTTGGTACTGGCGCAGCGGCCGGCGGCTGGTCGGCTGGGCGGGCGAACTCGTCTGCCTCATCTTCCCCATACACGCCCAGCTTATAGAAGCCCAGGAGCATGAGCACGGCCCGACCCTTGGCTCGTTTCTCGGCTAACTCAGCGTAGTAGGTGACTTTGCTATTGGACTTTTGCGCGGACCCGAGGGTTTCCACGCTTATTTTCTTGGCGGCTTTCGCGCCCTCAGGCTTAACCGTGCGGCTAGCCGTGGCCTTTACAATAGCGAAGTCGAGGCCGGCGGCTTCTACATTCAGCGAGATGTGAATGTTATTCTTGCCTTGGATTTTCTCGATACCGGTACGGCCGATGATCCACTTCTTGCTCTGGTTCTGCTGCCAGACATCGGCTTGCGTAAGCCCATTGGCGTGGCAGAGGGCCCAAAAATCTTCGTCTTTTTTAGCGGTAGTATTAGAAGTACTCATTATATTTGTGACGTTCTGAAGAAATTATAGGATTTGAAGGGCGACGTCGGACAGGGCGGCGCCCTTCCTTTTTTCGGGCTAGGGGTGCAAAAAGGCGTCAATCATCAGGGCCAATAGGCCACTCATGAGCAGCCCGCTCAACACGCGCCAAACAACCGGGGAAACATGACAGAGAAGCTTTTCCATAGCTGGAGGCAGATTAGCAGAGGTTGAGCACGGATTGAGGAAGGGGCAAGCCGTGGGCGGCGCGAGGACGCCGCATTTCCGATTGCGCAGCGGCATGCACCTGCTTTTCTAAGTGAGTAGCGACACGAGCGCCGGTGCCCATCATGGTTTCCGAGCAGATGTAGCGACCGTTGTCGGTAGCCGTAACCGTGGTTTCACGCCGGGCGTGGTTCTTGGTGGTGGTGAGGGTAAGAGCCATTGGACAGAATGGATTGGGGTGAAAAGAAGAATGGAAGGATTAAGCGGCTTGTGCCATTAGCGCCTCTTCCCGCTGGGCGAAGGCGGCGGCGAGGAAATCGTAGTACCATCGGAGTTCAAGTGGATGGAGCTTGTAGGCAAAGGCCCGCACGTAGCTGAGCTCCTTCGGCTCCAGGCAGGCCTCGTGCCCGGCTATCAGGCTCCGTAGCTCATTCATCGGCAGCACGTCACAAGGCACCGCTACTTGGTTGCGGAGCTTGTCGCGGCACGTTTTGATTCGAGTAAGCAGGCCTAGTTGCTCGGAAGCACTCCAGCCGGGGTATTGCTCCGTGCGTTCGGCCACGAGCGCGGAATGCGCAGCAAGTAGCAGCGGATTAGTAAGCCAAAAGGCGAGGGCTTCACGGGTCGGCAGGTGAGCCGGCACCACGACGAAAGCCGGATTGCGGGAGGCGGTTGCGAAATCCATCTTGGACAGAAGAGGAAGGCAGGAAGAAAAAACTAGGAGATCAGCCGCATAGGGGCCTGGGAGTAGGGGCTGAGTCGGCGGGAAAGCTTGTAGTCGATGCAGCTCTTGCGGGAGTAGCTTACTGACCGGCCGTGCTTGCTGTATTTGAGGAGGCTGCCCGGACGGTCTCGCTCCTTAATCAGGGTGTCGCGGGACTTAATGCCAGTAATCCTTAGCGCCTCGTGCGTGTCCACTTCGTCATTCACCGATTCGACATAGGCCGTTAACCGCTGTTCCATCTGAAGCATGCGCTGGCTAAGCTCGTGGAGCTGAGTAGGCAAGGCAGCTAGTTGTTCGAGACTAGTCATATCGAATAACAGTGAAATGCGTGATGAAAAGGGAAAAACGTGATAAGTAGAACAAAAAAAGTTACACTCTTGGATGCTGCATAGCTTGCTGACTCAACCAAGCTGCTACAACCTCATCAATGCGAGGCCGCTTGCCTGTTGCTAGTTGAATTCTGGATTGCTCTGCTTTTAGGGCACTTTCTGTTTGTTCGTCAACTACGGCACGGACAGCGTAGGTTTTAGAATCTGTGGCTTTAGGCATGACAGTATTGCGTTATATGATGAAGCAAAGATATGTTACAATGCGTGATAAAGCAATACATGTTGTCACAATCTTTCACACATTGTGACGGATTGAGTTGATTTGCTCCCGTAAATCACACTTATCACATGACTGCTACGCGTTCGGCTCGCTTAATTCAACTTCGTGATGCTGCTGATTTAACCATGGAAGAGGTTGGAGAAGCAATAGGAATGAGCCGACAGACGATTTACCGCTATGAATCCGACAACAAAAGCAAAATTCGACGCTCGGTACTTGAGAAGCTAGCTAAGGTTTATAAGACCACACCAGAGTTCATAGAGTCAGGTCAACACCCTAGGCCAAACACTCCTGGGCCCAATGATACTGTTGCCTTTATAGATACTAGCACATTGAAGTTTATTGAGTTACCCTTCATCATTCCCGCCGCTTACGGCTCTTTCCTCAACAGTTGTCATGACCGTAACTTTGGCGACTTTGACACTATAAGCATTATTAAGCAGCCTGGTGCCGATTATAAAGGTGCTGTTGTCTTAGAGGTGCGCGGCAATAGCATGGCCCCGCGCTACCCGGACCGTTCTTGCCACGTGGTACGTCCCGTATCCGATGGAAACTGGCAGCATGCCTTAGGCGTGCATGCTATCTCGCTACGTAGCGAGATGTTTCTTATCAAGCGCATCGTGAGCAACCTCAACGGCATGCTCAAGTTGCGCTCTGATTCCAACGGAGAAGAAATGGAGATTCAATTGGGAGATATCAACTGCATGTGGAAGGTGGGTGAAGCCACTTTTATGCCAGCTGAAGATTGATACTCTAACTACTGCCTGTTACCTCCTAGTATGAATAGTAATTAACCTTTGAGCTTATTTGTATGAAAGACTTCAGCCCAGAAGTGCAGGCAAATTATCAGCTTTACGAGCAGTTATTATTGGGCGGCAAGCTGACTGAAGGCCGTGGTTTCTTAGTAACCAATTTAAAACCGTCGAGTGTTAGGTGGAAAGTGGATCGATTACCGGTCGAGCACCTTTTTGATGCCACTCAACCTGGAGTATTGCATACCGAGATTAGCATTCACCAAGAAACCAAGTTTAAGTTCCTGCTATTTGGACATGCGCTTATGTCCACACCATTGGTAAATTATGATTCGCTGGGGCCAACTCACCGTAATGATCGCAATGTACCCTTAGTTGAAC